>JBKBTH010000427.1:1433-1707 GCA_046290915.1 Sphingorhabdus sp. | reverse complement strand
AACACTGAATACCAGCCAAAAAATGCTGCGTTGATAATCCCACCAAGTGCAATAGCTACGCCATATGGAATGCGCCGGTCTGCCTTGGGTACATTTTTACGAAGCCCCGCCATTCGCGCCGCAATAAATGCTACCGCAAGCAGTGCCCCGGACATAGTTGTGAAAAACAACAATAGTGCGGCTTGTTGGAAGGTGAACGAAAGGGCCACAGCAGCGTAAAGTTTGGCATCACCCCCGCCAATCCAGCCTCGGCTGAAAAGTAACATACCGACCA
>JBKBTH010000427.1:0-1423 GCA_046290915.1 Sphingorhabdus sp. | reverse complement strand
AATCCCACAGTGTTATATATTTTGCCATGTCAAAGCCGTGCCGGGACTCACAATTTCCGCAACCCCAAAAAGCAACAAGATGATCGCAGGAAGCACATTGGGAATGCGAAACGCGCGCAAGTCGGAAATTGCCGCCGCGATCAGGGTGCATATCCAGGCAGTTATCAGCGCGCTTGTCGTGGTCATCAATGCACATCTTTCTTTGCAGCGATCGCTTCAGACCATACATCCTCGTCGAAATACTCAAGCGTTAACAAGGCGCGAGAGAACAGTGCGGTCGCCTGAAGCCTGCGCGATGCAGCCTTGGCGCCCTTTGCAAAGGATACGAGCCTTGCACCCCATTCAGCGTCCGTTTCGTCTTTGACACGCACGGGCATCTGTCCGGCCATCCCTGCCACGAAGTTTCTGTTGGCCAAGATTGTCGGGTTTTTCTGACCTAGTGCAATTGCCGCATTTAACTCGCTTAGTGCCTGTTCAGTGGCGCCAGTCTGAAGTGTCGCAAGCGCATGATTGTTCAATATCTGGGCGTTACCAGGGACATGTAATATCGCTTGGTTGAACGCCTCGCGGGCAGCCATTGTCTCGCCCTTCCCCATGAAGGCTAAGCCTAATAAATTTAAAATGCCGGCATCTTCAGGACAATTTTCTGTCGCGGTCGCAAGAGCAATAATAGCATCATCAAAAGCCCGCTGATTTGCCGCCACCCATCCCTTGGCTGCGTGAACCCTGCACATATTCCGGTCCGGATTTTGAATTTGTGCCAAAGCCAATCCGGCGTGCTCCACCTCGGAACGGGCAATTGCATATTCGGCCTGAAGAAGCGCGACATCATCGGCATAAACGGCGCTTGGCGCGTCGGTTAGGGCGCCAAGCATCTGTTGCGCTTGCGTCAGCCTGCCCTCGCGGATGGCTGCATCCAATTGCCTCAACTGAACTGCGTGATCAGCCTCGGACGCCATTGCCGACTGCGCCATTACGGCAGGCGCCGCCCACAGCAACAACAAGAATAGAGAGCAATGGCGCATCATGTCAGGCTTATGCGCCAACCAATTCGCTATCATCTTCAAAGAAAACATAAGCAAAGTAAGGCAAATCCTGCGCCAAATTCGCTACAGCGAGGGCAAGTTTGCGTTCAGTTTCGGCGCGCTCGATTGCTGCCATCATCACCGGACTTTTCGCTGCTCTACGTGCATCACCCGACTGTTCAGACGATATGGATTCCGGCAGCCAAGTCGCCAGTCGCGCGCCAAAAGTGTCAAAGCTGCGCACAGTTGCCAAACGCGGATCCGGTGCGCGCGGACGCGTAAATAAATGCACCTCATATAGAGATACCCGTTCCAGCCGGACCGATCGCTGTTCAGGCATTACATAATATGCGGGAAACACTGGCAAAGGACCCTCAGGCGCACGCGCAGGTTCTTTA
>JBKBTH010000426.1:0-1707 GCA_046290915.1 Sphingorhabdus sp. | reverse complement strand
TTCGATGGCAGCGGATACCACTACAGCTTCCGCGCCTTCTGCCTTTGCCTTTTCAAAGACGCGTGCGGACAGCGCGTTGCCGTTGGCGGCGCTCGCCTCTTCGACGTTGCACACATACAGCACCGGCTTTGCGGTCAAAAGCTGCGCCATTTGGAAATGCCGTTCTTCTTCGGCATCGTCGCGTTTGGTCAGGCGCGCTGGCTTCCCTTCACGCAGCAGATCGAGCGCGCGGCTTAATACCGCTGCGCTGATTTTGGCTTCCTTGTCGCCCTGCGTGCCTTTTTTGATGAGGTTGGGGACTCGCTTTTCAAGGCTTTCTAGGTCGGACAGCATCAATTCGGTTTCCACCGTTTCTGCGTCTGAAATCGGGTCAATCTTGTTGTCGACATGCTGGATGTCGTCATCTTCGAAACAGCGCAGCACGTGGACGATGGCGTCGACTTCGCGAATGTTGCCCAAGAACTGGTTGCCAAGGCCTTCGCCTTTGGACGCGCCGCGCACGAGGCCAGCGATGTCGACAAAGCCCAATTGGGTTTCGATAATCTTTTGGCTGCCGCCAATTTTGGCGATGGTCTGCAAGCGCGGGTCAGGAACCGCAACGTTGCCGATATTGGGTTCAATCGTGCAGAACGGATAGTTCGCCGCTTGCGCTGCTGCCGTTTCGGTCAGTGCGTTGAACAGGGTGGACTTGCCAACATTGGGAAGTCCGACGATACCGCATTTAAAGCCCATATTATCCTCGTGGGAGATTGAATAGCGGCGTCCCTAGGCGACGGCGGGCAACGAGTCCATCCAGCGCTGCAATTCATCGGGGTTTCGCAGGCGGATTATCTTGTTTTCATGACCCTTCAGCCGTGCCTCTGTGCGGATGCGCGGGCCACTGTTCCAGCGGATCAGGTAAAAAAGAAACCCGATGTCGAAACGTTCGGGACACCCCTCTGTCATGTCGGGGCGGCTGCGTCCGCGATAGGTCCAGATACGCTTCAGTAAACGGCGGATGCACAGGCCGATCGGGAAATCAAGGTAGACAACCGTGTCAGCCCGCTCGAGGCGCGGGGCCAGCGTACCGCCATATGTACCATCAATCAGCCAGCGATCCGTTGCGACGATGTCGCGCAGCTTGGCAGTGATTTCGTCCTTGCTGCTCTCGACCCAACCCGGTTTCCAGTTGAGCTGGTCCATATGGAATACAGGTAATTTCAGGCGCACGCCAAGGTCGCCCGCCAGCGTTGATTTTCCTGCTCCGCATGGGCCGATGACCAGCACGCGTTGCACGGCCTTAGTCCTGCCGCAACCGCATGGCGACATCGTTCATGAAGCGTACGTCGTCGCCCTTTGCCAGCCAATCGGCCTCCGCCGACAATGCGCCCAACAAGTCCGCCAGATCGTCAATTTCGCTTTTGTGGAAATTGCCCAGCACATAGCCGGTCACGCGGTCTTTATTACCCGGATGGCCGATGCCGAGACGAACGCGGCGGAAATCGGCGCCGATATGGTCCGTCATTGAACGGACGCCGTTATGGCCCGCTGCGCCGCCGCCAAATTTGACCTTTACCTTGAATGGCGCGAGGTCGAGCTCGTCATAAAAGACAGTGACGTCTTTGGATTCAAGCTTATAGAAATCCATCGCTGCGCGCACGCTGCGACCGCTTTCGTTCATGAACGTCGCGGGTTTGAGAAGGATGATTTTTTCGGATCCGAGCCGAA
>JBKBTH010000042.1:0-9986 GCA_046290915.1 Sphingorhabdus sp. | reverse complement strand
CGCCCGATTGCGCTACACCGCCCGAAGCTGCGCAGGCGTTGATTGCCGACAGCCTTGGCTATGGCAGCTGGGACAATCTGAGCGTCGCGATTAGGGATTATCGCGGGGTTGTCATCACCGAATGGCAAAGGCTATTTGGACCACGCGATTTTTGAAAAGGAACACCAGATGACTGATATCAACGACACCCTGCCCGACGTCACCGTTGCGGACAGCGCGGGCAATGCGGTCAATCTGGCGGCGCTCAAAGGCCCGCTGGTGCTCTATTTCTACCCCAAGGCGGACACGCCCGGCTGCACAAACGAGGCGAAGGACTTTACCGCGCTGTCGGCGGATTTTGCGGCGCTCAATTGCCCCGTCTACGGCATGTCCAAGGACAAGCCCGCCAAGCTGGCGAAATTTGCCGCGAAATATGAACTAAATGTTACTTTGCTGTCGGACGAAACCACCGACGCAACCGAACAAATGGGCGCCTGGGTCGAAAAATCGATGTACGGCAAAAGCTATATGGGCATTGACCGGTCAACCTATCTGGTCGGCAAAGACGGCAAGGTCGCGCAGGTCTGGCGCAAGGTGAAGGTCAAGGACCACGCTGCCGAAGTGCTGGCTGCGGCGAAGGCTTTGTAGGTATTTGGGTTCGGACAAAGGCATGAAGGCACGGACTTGTCTTCGTCACCGTCATGCTGAACTTGTTTCAGCATCTTAGTTTTTCGGTGCCACGAGTAAGACCCTGGCACGTAGTCACCGCAGGTGAGACAAGTTCAGGGTGGCAGGTTTTAAAACAGGCCTTTTTCATGACTGACAATTCCAACTCCATCGCCCAGGCCTGCCTGACGGTCCTCACAACGGCAGACCCGCACACCAAGGTCATGGCCGCACGCAAGGCGGCGCGCGATTGGCGGCTTGGGCGTTTGTCGCATATGTTCGACGTCGACATGCCAGACAGGCCATCACGGCCAGAACGGCCTGAGCTTCTTAACCCCGGCCAAATGCCCAAGCGGCGCAAGGGTGGGACCGAGGCCAACCGGATCATCATGCTGCACGCACTGGCGCATATCGAATTTGTCGCGATTGATCTCGCCTTTGACCTTGTCGGGCGCTTTGGCGGTGAATTCCCGCGCGCCTTCGTCGATGACTGGATGAGGGTCGCAGCAGACGAGGCGATGCATTTTGTGTTGCTCGACCGGCGGCTGCGGCAATTGGGCAGCCATTATGGCGCCCTGCCTGCGCATGATGGCCTGTGGGAATCTGCCTTCGAAACGCGCCATGATGCCCTTGCTCGGCTTGCAGTCGTCCCGATGGTGCTGGAGGCGCGCGGCCTAGATGTGACGCCTGTAACTATCGCCCGGTTTGAAGCGGCAGGCGATTCGGTCACCGTTCGGATGCTCAATCGTATCTATAATGACGAAATTTCACACGTCTCAGCGGGAACAAACTGGTTTGAGGTGGGTTGTTCCGAGCGCCAGATATTACCAAAACCTTATTGGAAAATACTGGTAAACCGCCACTTTAGCGGGTCGTTGAAGCCTCCATTCAACGACTCAGCGCGTTTGAGCGCCGGTTTGTCCCGCGATTATTACGGGGATGTTGCATTCGTTTGAACCATCGGACACCACGCTTCTCATAAGGGGTGGGCAGATCAACTGTCTCGGTCAAACTTCGGTACTGCGTGAAAGCGCGGGTCGCAACATAAGGTAATGACACGCTATGGTATCCAGCGCTTTGGCAACTCGCCAATCACTGATCCTTAAAGCTGTATCTGCTTTGGTAATGGTCGCCGCTTTCACAGCAGCAACTCCATCTTTCGCCAACTCAGCCGCCGCCTCATCAGACACTTTCCGTATTTCACCAGAAGATTTGAAGGCCAATCAGACCGCACTCGGCGTTTCGGACCCTGAATTCCGCGCATTGAATGACAGCTGGGGCCGCATCAACGGCGTCACAACGAAAGTTGAAGTCGCTGTTCCATCAATCAACCCAGTTGAAACAATGAAATTCTCCAGCGGTTATGGCAATCGTAACGCGCCAACACGTGGCGCCAGCCGCAATCACAAGGGCATCGACATTCCCGGCCCAGTGGGCACACCCATTTACGCAACCGCAGATGGCACCATTGGCCGCGCGGAATGGGTTGGCGGTTATGGCAAATTCGTTGAAATCAACCACGGCAACGCTGTTCAAACACGTTACGGCCATTTGTCGGCCATGAACGTTTCCGCTGGTCAGCGCATTCGCAAGGGCGACATCCTGGGCTATATGGGCTCAACCGGCCGTTCCACCGGAAGCCACCTGCATTATGAAGTTCGCATTGCCGGTGAAGCCATCAACCCGACTGCATTTCTGTCGCCGATGAAATCCGACCCAACTGGCGCAAAAATCTTGCTAGCCTCCAAAACTACTGATAACACTGCCGCAGGCGGTCCTGCTGAAGGCGAGTAAGCGGACAGGCTAAACGCATCACCTTTGGGAGAGGGTGTAATCTTGGGGGCTGGCGCGGGATACTGTGCCGCCCCTTTTCTTTGCCTGCATCATGGCCTACATATCCCCTATGAGCGAAACTGAAGTCATTTCCATGACAGCCAATGCCGCGCGCCGCGTGGCCGAAATCGCAACCAAGCTTGGGAAAGATCCCGTGCTTCGGCTGTCGGTCGAAGGTGGCGGCTGTTCAGGTTTCCAATATCGTTTCGGCCTCGCCGACAGCGTTGAGGCAGATGATATCACCGCGCAAGGCGAGGGTGCTTCGTTGGTTGTAGACCCCATCAGCCTCGATCTGGTGCGTGGCTCGGCGGTTGATTTCGTCGAATCCCTTGGCGGAAAGAGCTTCAAGGTTACCAACCCACAGGCTCAAGCTGGTTGCGGTTGCGGGTCCAGCTTTTCGGTTTGATGCATTAGCCATGCGCGGCTAGGGTCGCGCGCATGCGTATTGCGACTTACAACATCAACGGCGTCAAAGCGCGCCTTCCCCGGCTGCTTGAGTGGCTGGAAGAAACCCAACCCGACATTGCCTGCCTGCAAGAGGTCAAGTCCCAGGACGAAGGCTTTCCAGTCGCGGAATTTGAGCGCGCTGGCTATGGCGCTATTTGGCATGGGCAGAAGTCGTTCAACGGTGTTGCCATCCTCGCCAAGGGCACGCAGCCTGTCGAGGCGCAGCGCACTTTGCCCGGCGACCCCGAAGACGAACATGCCCGCTATTTGGAGGCTGATGTTTTCGGCATCCGCGTTGCGACCATTTATCTGCCCAATGGCAATCCGCTGCCGGGCCCGAAATTCGACTATAAGCTGGCGTGGATGAAGCGCTTGTATGACCGCGCCGCTGAATTATTGGCAGCGGAAATTCCTGCGGTTCTGGCGGGAGATTATAATGTCATTCCGCATACGCATGATATCTGGGCCCCGGCTGCCATGTTGGACGATGCCTTACGCCAGCCAGAGAGCATCGCGGCCTACCGTGCGCTTTTGGGCCAAGGGTGGACCGACGCGCTGGCCACACATTATCCGCAAGGCGGCATTTGGACATTCTGGGATTTCCAAGCGGGCGCATGGCAGCGCGACCACGGCTTTCGCATCGACCATCTGTTGCTCAGCCCAGTCGTCGCCGACCGCTTGTCGTCATGCGGTGTGGATAAGGAACATCGCGGTCGTGAAAAGGCCAGCGACCATGCGCCGACATGGGTCGAACTGACGGATTAAAATAGATATTGTAGCAGTCGCTACATATAGTTATCGTGCAGCATTCGATTTGGAGGCTTCATGATGACGTTGTTTCGCATTTTTCTAGCTACGATCATCGCGGTCGTTGGCATCTACACCGCCGTTGTTGTTGCCAACCATGGTATGGGCCTGCTGCCCGTTTTCTTCGGCGACATCGCCAAGATGGAATGGCCCGGGCAGTTCAATATGGACTTTCTTTCGTTCCTGCTGCTCGGCGGATTTTGGCTAATGTGGCGGCACCATTTTTCGGTGCTCGGCATCATATTGGGCGTATCAATTTTCGCGGGCGGCGCGCCCTATCTTTGCGCCTATTTGCTGCTCGCCAGTTTTCAGGCGAAGGGCGATGTGAAAGAAATCCTGCTTGGCCGCGAACGCGCAGCAGCCTGACGTTACAACGCCTTGGCGTTTACGTCGTCAAGGCCGATGCTTTTCAGGAACAGCATTCCTTCGATGCTGACGAGCAACCGAGCGGCGTCGACATCGCGCTGCGCTTCATTGTCGGATTGCAACTGAGCCTTGCCCCATTCCAGAAATCCGCGGCCAATTTGTTTGCCAACCGCGCGGTAATAGGCATCGCCCATGGCCGCACGTGACGCGACCTCAAGCCAGATCCGCATATAGGGCCACAGCGCGTCTTCAAACAATATTCCTGCCAATTGGCGGCGCAGTGCGTCGACGGGTAGCGGCTCAGTCGCAGTGCGTTCAGCAATCCTCTCCACCAGCTGCGCCGAAATCTGCTCCAACACCGCGGTGATAATCTCCGACTTGTCCCTGAAATAATAGAGGAGCATCCGGTCGCTGGTGCCGGCGGCTTTGGCAAGTGGCCGCAAGCTTGATGCCGAAAGCCCTTCCGCAAGGACATAAGCAGTCAGTCGCTCGACGATGTCTGCGCGGCGGGTGTCAGGTTTCGTCACCCCCATACTATAGCGCACCGAACTGCTGAAGGGCAAAGGGCAAAGTCACCGGGGCAACTGGACAGCGGCGGCCGCAATCACTATCGGCTGGCCATGCCAGAATCCAAAACACACGCTCAACCTTCCGATTCCATCCTGATCATCGATTTCGGGTCACAAGTGACTCAATTGATTGCACGCCGCGTTCGTGAGGCAGGGGTCTATTCGGAAATTGCGCCGTTCAATTCGGCTGAAGCCGCATTCGCACGCATGAAGCCAAAGGGCATCATATTGTCCGGTGGCCCGGCATCAACCACTCAAGCCGATTCGCCCCGCGCGCCACAATGCGTGTTCGACAGCGGGCTTCCCATCCTTGGCATCTGCTATGGCCAACAGACCATGATGATGCAGCTGGGCGGACATGTCAGCGAAGGCGAAGGCGGCGAATTTGGCCGTGCCTTTATCGAAGTTGAAAAGCCCTGCGCTTTGTTTGACGGCCTATGGGCAACGGGCGACAAGCATCAGGTGTGGATGAGCCATGGCGACAAAGTCACCAGCCTTGCCCCTGGTTTTGAAGTTGTCGCGACCAGCGACGGCGCGCCATATGCGTTCATCGCGGACGAAGCGCGGCAATATTATGGCATCCAGTTCCACCCCGAAGTCGTGCACACCCCCGATGGCGCAAAGCTGATTTCCAGTTTCGTCCACAATGTCTGCGGTCTTGCCGGCGACTGGACGATGGCCGAATTCCGCGCGACCAAGATCGCTGAAATCCGCGCGCAGGTTGGCTCGGGCCGCGTCATTTGCGGGCTTTCGGGCGGCGTTGACAGCTCAGTCGCCGCGATCCTGATCCACGAAGCGATTGGCGCACAGCTGACGTGCGTCTTCGTCGACCACGGCCTGCTGCGCATGAACGAGCGCGAACAGGTCGAAACCCTGTTCCGCGATCATTACAATATTCCGTTGGTCGTTGTGGATGCCGAAGAACGCTTCATGGCTGGCTTGGCGGGCGTTACCGACCCCGAAAAGAAGCGCAAATTCATCGGCGGCGAATTCATCAACGTGTTTGAAGAAGAAGCCAAGAAAATCGGCGGCGCTGATTTCCTTGCGCAAGGTACGCTCTACCCCGACGTCATCGAAAGCGTCAGCTTCACCGGCGGGCCTTCGGTCACGATCAAAAGCCACCACAATGTCGGCGGCTTGCCCGCACGGATGAACATGCAACTGGTCGAGCCGTTGCGCGAATTGTTCAAGGACGAAGTGCGTGCCTTGGGCCGCGAGCTTGGCCTTAACGACCAGTTCGTTGGCCGCCACCCCTTCCCTGGCCCTGGCCTTGCAATCCGCATTCCCGGCGAAGTGACGAAGGAACGTTGCGACGTATTGCGCAAGGCGGACGCTGTCTATCTCGAAGAAATCCGCAACGCGGGACTTTATGACGCGATTTGGCAGGCCTTTGCCGTGCTCTTGCCCGTCCGCACCGTCGGTGTGATGGGCGATGGCCGCACCTATGACAATGTCTGCGCCTTGCGCGCCGTCACCTCCACCGATGGCATGACCGCGGACATCTACCCGTTCGAAAGCGCCTTCCTCAGCCGAGTGTCGACGCGCATCATCAACGAAGTCAAAGGCATCAACCGCGTGGTCTATGATTATACATCAAAGCCACCCGGAACGATCGAGTGGGAATAAGGCTTAAACAGCCATGAATATGACCATCACTTACGAACCCGAACACAATCGCTTCAACATGCCAACCGAGGCGGGCGATGCCTATGTCGATTTCCGGTGGGAGGGCGACGTGATGGTCTTGCCGCATGCCGAAGTGCCGTCCGCGCTGCGCGGAACCGGCGCCGGGGCGCGGCTTGCCAAGGGCGTGTTTGAACAGATCGAAGCAATGGGTGTTAAAGCGCGGCCGACCTGTCCGTTCTTGGTGAAGGTCGCAAAGTCGGACCCGCGCTGGCAGAATCTGTTCGGGGTCTGAGCGCATGGCGGTTGAACTCACGCCCGCGCAGATCAGCGAAATCATCGAAATGGCGCTGTCCGACCATATCAGTTTTACACAGATTTCGGCGCAGCACGGCGTTACACCTGACGAGATAAAGGCAATTATGCGCAAGCAGCTTAAGCCCGGCAGCTATCGTACGTGGCGCAAGCGTGTGCGTGATTTCGGGGACCGGCGGGAGCATTATAAATGACACCAACTGCAAAAATAATTCTGCTGGGTTCGGGCGAACTGGGGCGCGAATTTGTGATCGCGGCCAAGCGGCTTGGCTGTCATGTCATTGCCTGTGACAGCTATGCCAAGGCCCCTGCGATGCAGGTCGCGGACGAAGCCGAAGTGTTTTCGATGCTTGACGGCGCGGCGCTTGGCGCGGCGATTGAGAAGCATCGGCCCGATTTTATCGTGCCGGAGATTGAGGCGATCCGCACCGAGGTGCTCGCCGATTATGAGGCGAAGGGTTTTACCGTCGTGCCATCGGCGCGCGCGGCGCAACTGACGATGAACCGCGATGCCATTCGCGATCTGGCCGCATCCGAACTGGGGCTGACGACCTCGCGTTATGTATATGCCGAAAGCCGCGAGGAGTTGCACGCGGCGGTCGCGAGGCTTGGCCTGCCTTTGGTGGTGAAGCCAGTCATGTCATCATCGGGCAAAGGCCAAAGCACGATGCGCACCGAGGCAGATATCGATGCGTCATGGGATTATGCCGCCGCCGGCATGCGCGGCGACCGGTTGCGCGTGATTGCCGAACAATTTATCGACTTCGATTATGAGATTACCCTGCTGACCGTGCGGGCGCGCGACGGCGTCCATTTCTGCCCGCCCATTGGTCACCGTCAGGAACGCGGCGATTATCGTGAAAGCTGGCAACCGGCGGCGATGTCGGCAGCGGCGTTGAAGTCGGCGCAGGATATGGCGGCGAAGGTCGTGGATTCGCTTGGTGGCTATGGCCTATTTGGTGTCGAGTTTTTCGTGAAGGGCGATGAGGTCATTTTCTCCGAACTCAGCCCGCGTCCGCATGACACCGGCATGGTGACTTTGGTTTCACAGACATTGACCGAGTTCGACCTGCACGCGCGTGCGATTTTGGGCCTGCCCATTCCGGACATCACTTTGCTTGGCGCATCAGCCAGTGCCGTTGTCCTTGCCGACCGCGATGCAGAAGATTTCACGATCACCGGCCTCGCCGAGGCGCTTACGCTTGGCAGCGATGACGCCTTCGTCGACGCGCGAATCTTTGGAAAGCCCGTCACGCGCCCCTATCGCCGCATGGCGGTGACGCTTGCGCGCGTGAACAAAAGCGACACCGACGCAGCGCGCGCGATTGCGGTGGCTGCTGCGGAAAAAATCGCGATCCATTACGGGCCCGCATCATAACCTTGTACGACATCTATAATGGCGAGCTGCTCGGGATAGGCTGAAATATAGGGGCACTTGGCGAAGCGGCGGGGCCGCATAACTGAATTGCGTTCAAGGCTTGCTGCTTTCACGTGAGAATGGCAGTAAGCGCGCCTTTCAGGATCGGAGCGGTGAACGTGAAATCACGCCTTTTATGTATTGCCGTTTCATCGGTCGCGATGTTGTCGGCGCCACTTGCGGCTAGCGATCCGACGCTTCGTTTATCGCCAGCGCAAGCTGTCATGAACGCGGCCGAAATGCCGGACGGTGTCGGCGGTGTGTTCGAAATGGTCGTCCGGGCGACGGGGCGACAGGGAGGGCGTCTATTCCTCAATTCGGAAGCCGATTACCGCGACCCGAGAAACTTGACCATCGTGGTTACGCCCGTTGAAGAAGAGGCGCTTCGCGTCCGGCTTGGCGGTCCGGTTGAAACGGCCATCCTTAAAAAAGTGATTGCGGTGAGAGGCATCGCCAGAAAAACGCGGATCGACTTTGTCACCGACGGACTCCCGACCGGCAAATATTATTTCCAAACCCATTTGAAGCTCAGATCAGCGCGCGATATGACCATCGAGGGCGAAGCGCCCACGCCTTGATGATTGACCTAATATTTGGCGGCATGTCCATTGTTCAGAACTTGCGGTAAGTGATCAGCTGCACCAATTTAACAAGACAGCTTTCTCGACGATGGCGTGGAAGGCTGTCCTCTCGAAAGCGCGCGAAACAGAAAGAAACCAATGTCTAATATCATTGTCTACGGCATTCCCAATTGCGAGCTATATGATATAGTTGTACACTTATTTTTATAAGTTACTGTAAATATTACATAAATTAAAACGACTGTGCAAATAGGTATACCGTAAAAAATTGGGATGATCTTGAGCTACTCAAGGTTTTGGGGACACGGTACGGCAGGCAGCGGTGGGTGGCCTTAATGGCTGCGTAAGGATGTGCATCCGTGCTAGGCAAACTTTGCAAAAGGTATTGAATTCAATGACTTTGATAGTTTATGGAATTTCGCAATGCGACACGGTCAAAAAGGCGCGGACATATCTCGGCGCGCGCGGTGTCAGCTTTGTCTTTCATGATTATAAAAAGTCAGGGGTGACGGAAGAACATCTCACGCGCTGGGCCAATCAGGTCGGCTGGGAAAAGCTGCTCAACAAGGCAGGCACGACATTCAAGAAACTGCCCGACAGCGACAAGGCCGACATTGACGAGGCCAAAGCCATCGCGTTGATGATTGCCAACCCGTCGATGATCAAACGACCCGTTGTCGAGGGCGGCAAGACTTTGCTGGTCGGCTTCAGCCCGGCGGTCTATGATGGGGAAACATTCTAGAACAAGGAAATCGATATGGTCGTCGCACGCTGGAACGGAGCAATTATTGCACAGTCGAATGACACGGTTGTGGTCGAGGGCAATCATTATTTCCCGCGCGATGCCGTGAATGTCGATTTTCTGCAAGGCAGCGACAAAACGTCGGTCTGCGGATGGAAGGGCACGGCGCGTTACCATTCGCTGATCGTCGATGGCAAAACCAACGCCGATGCGGCCTGGTATTACCCTGAACCAAAGGATGCTGCGCGCGAAATTACCGACCGCATCGCCTTTTGGAAGGGCGTTGAGGTCCGGTGACACCCATCGCTGTCATCGCACTGACACAGTGCTGGGCAATGGCACGCACATGAAATATCATCTGATCTTTATCGCCGCGCTGCTGAGCGCTTGTTCGACTCCGGAAATCCAAGCCATGGAAAAACCCCTAAACGGCAAAGCTCTTGTCATTGCCCATCGCGGCGCATCGGGTGAGCGGCCCGAACATACCCTTGCAAGCTACACGCTCGCGATCGAACAGGGCGCGGATTATATCGAGCCGGACCTTGTGCTGACGAAAGACGGGGTTTTGGTTGCGCGGCACGAGAACGAGATTTCCGAAACCACCGACGTTGCCTTGAAACCCGAATTTGCCGACCGCAAAA
>JBKBTH010000425.1:0-1707 GCA_046290915.1 Sphingorhabdus sp. | reverse complement strand
ATGCCCGAGTGGACATATTGCGCGATGGTGACGGAGTGTTCCGTTTGATGGAGCTTGAGCTGATCGAACCCTCGCTGTTCCTGCGCTTCGCGCCCGACAGGGGCGCAGCTTTCGCTGAAGCGTTGCTGGCGACCGCTTAACGGGCGGACCAAACGGAACCAAAACGCATGTAGAGATTTTAACTGATGTACTGGCCCGCAGTTCTCGCGAGGCCAGATTACGCAGAAAGGATTGCTTTATGGGCGAATTGACAGACAAGGCCAAAGGCCTAGGCAATGAAATCGCAGGCAACGTCAAGCAGGCTGCCGGCAAAGCTTCAGATAACCAGCGCCTCGAAGGCGAAGGCATCGCACAAGAGCGCAAGGGCGAAGGCCAAAATCTCAAGGGCAAGCTCAAGGGCATTGTCGGCGACAAGGTCTAAGCCACGTTAGATAACTCATGAAGGTCGCCCCATTCGGGCGGCCTTTTTTATGCCTGTCGGTAATCGGCGATTATCTCGCCGCACGCTTGCAATTCGGCTTCATGGCCAGCTTCGCGCCAGCTTTCGGTCAGTGCATCCTTCTCCCAAGCCAGCATTGCGGGAAGACCAAGCATATTGTGCACCCATTCCTGCCCAGCGTGCCCTACATCAAGGTCGTACGTTCGCACGCGAAATGCGACCGGCGCAAAGAATGCGTCGACTGCCGTAAACTGCGGCCCCGCCAAAAACGGTCCGCCAAAGCTGTCGAGCCCCTGCGCCCATATTTCGGATATCCGCGCAACATCGCGCTCAAGGGCGGCGGACATCGGCTTTGGTTTCACCCGCACGCCAACATTCATGGTGCAATCACTGCGGAGCGCAGAAAAAGCCCCCGTGCATTTCAGTCACGGCGCATTGCGCCCATGCGCGTGCTGCCGGATCCTCCGGCCAGACACCATCGTGCCGGTCTGCCAAATATAGCGTGATCCCAAGCGAGTCCCAGACAGTCCAATCTCCATCCAGCAGCACCGGCACTTGGCCCGTCGGCGAAAACGCGCGAAAAGCTTCGTAATTGCTATCAGCAGCAAAAGGCTCAATGCGGTCCTCAAAGGGAATGCCCAGCATCGTCATCAACACCCAAGGCCGCAAGCTCCAGCTGGAGTAGTTACGATTCGCGGTAATCAGCGTGTAGGTCATGTGAAACGGCCTTTCCGGTGGAAGTGGACGTATGGATGCGCCAGTTAGTTATCCAACTCCAGCCAACGCGAGTCTGTGCGCTGATGGTAGCTGTCGAAAACCGCAAAGGGAATGCGGAAGGGCGTGCCCCAATTGCTGTTCCACATAGCGACCACGCCCGTGCGCGTTGCGGGTTCGAAAATCAGCGTTGCGCGATAGCCGTCAACGGCGCCTGAATGGCCGATAAACTGGCGTCCGTCATAAGTGAAGCTGCGCCAGCCAAGGCCGTAATGGGCATCCGAATTCGCCTGTCGCAATTCGCCGCCATAGATTCGCGCTGTATTGACGCGCGGTGCCTGCGCCAAACGCAAGGTGGCAGCTGGCAGCACATCGTGGCGCTCGCCCATCGTCGCCTGCAACCAGCGGGAGAAATCAACGATATTGCTCTCTACCCCTGCCGCGGCGGGCACACGCCAGTAGCTTTCCTTTAACGTGCGGACATTGCTGCCATTATGCGGTCGGGCCCAATCCTTTGCTCCGGTTAGCCCCGCCATGCCGAAATTCGCACTCTT
>JBKBTH010000424.1:0-1711 GCA_046290915.1 Sphingorhabdus sp. | reverse complement strand
CCCGATGTTACCTTGCGGATCGTTCACCCCAACGCCGAACGCCGCATCTTGCTAAACCCGCGGCTTGGCCTTGCCGAAGCTTATATGGATGGCAGCGTCACTGTTGATGATGACGACATCATGGGTCTTGTCGAAATTATCCGGCGCAACAACCCGTGGGAAAATGGCGGGGAAATCGGGGACAGAAAGCCGCTGAAGGCGTTGCTTGGCCAAATTGCGCGCCCATTCCAGCAGCTGAACTCCTTGGCCAATTCACGGGCGAACGTTGCGCATCATTACGACCTTTCGAACGACTTTTACCAAATGTGGCTCGACGACGATCTGCAGTATAGCTGCGCTTATTGGTCGGAAGCCGACGACACGCTGGAGCGCGCGCAATTGGCCAAAAAGGCGCATATCGCGGCGAAGCTCGCCCTCCAGCCGGGGCAGAAGGTGCTCGACATCGGCTGCGGCTGGGGCGGAATGGCGCTGTATCTGCACAAGGTTGCTGGGGTCGAAGTGCTTGGCATTACGCTCAGCGCTGAACAGCTGAAACTCGCACGTGAGCGCGCGGAGGCGGCTGGTGTGGCGGACAAGGTCCGGTTTGAATTGCTGGACTATCGCGTGCTGGCAAAGCGTGCGCCGGGCTATTTTGACCGCATCGTGTCGGTCGGAATGTTTGAACATGTCGGCGCGCCCCAGTTCAACACCTTCTTTCGCGCGTGTGCCAATTTGCTCAAAGATGATGGCGTGATGTTGCTGCATACAATTGGCCGTCTGGGCAAACCGGGCAGCACGGACGCATTCACCCGCAAATATATCTTCCCCGGCGGCTATATTCCCGCGCTGTCCGAGACGCTGGCAGCGAGCGAAAAGGTGAAGCTAATCGCCAGCGACATCGAAACCTTGCGGTTGCATTATGCCATGACTTTACGCGCGTGGTATGCTCGCGTGCTGGATCATCGTGAAGCCATCGTCGCGCAATATGATGATCGTTTCTACCGCATGTGGATATTCTATCTTGCGGGCGCGACCGCCGCGTTTGAATCGGGCGGGATGGGGAACTACCAGATCCAGTTTACCCGCAACCGGCGTGCGTTGCCGATTACCCGTGATTATATGATTGAGGCCGAGAAGGACCTTATGCGGCGTTAGGCAAAAATCGCCACAGATTGCATGCCGGTAAGCACGGCTTCGCCGCGGCTGTTCCATGCGGTCATATACTGGCTGCTTGCGCCATTGGCGGCGTGATGCGTTTCGCTGGACAGATACCACCATCCATTTTCCGTGGTCGGCGTATCCGTCAGCATGTTGATCTGCCAATTCATCGAGCTCACCATGCCCTTTTCGGTCATCAACCCCATTGCAGATGGCGGCAAGGCGTCGCCAATGCAGATAAGCTCGGCAATATGGTCAAGCCCGTCATGCTCGGTAAAGCGATGCCAGGTTGCCAGCCGGTTCGTGGCTTGGCCGAGCTCAAGCCGCTTATCGGGATATTGCATGTGGCCAGTGAAAAACTCGGGCGGTCCGCTGCGTGCATTGTCCGCAGTCGGGATCGGCGGAAATTCGGGCTGCGCAATGCTGATATAGTCCAAATGGCTTTGCCGACGTTTCATAAAAATGAAGGTACAGGTCAGGCCAACACCATCTGCGCCGATAATGTCCGCCTTGATGAATGCCGTGTTCTTGCCGCGGCGCAGGATATTGGCCTGCACCTCGACATCGCCTGCCA
>JBKBTH010000423.1:0-1722 GCA_046290915.1 Sphingorhabdus sp. | reverse complement strand
GCCCGCGCCTTGACCACACGCAAACCTTCGGGATTTCCGCGCAAAAATATATCGCGCCCCAGCCGGTCACGCGCCATCAACCGCGCGCCACTTTCGCGCATCGCGTTCAGACGTTCCAGCCGAAGCTGCAAGCGAAGCGCAAGCTCCTCTGGCGACGGGTCAATCGTCGGGTCCTTGGGCAGCAACAGAGCGGATTTGAGATAGGCCAGCCACGCCGCCATCACCAGATAATCCGCGGCAACCTCCAGCTGCAGCTCCCGCGCCTCGTTCACATAGGTCAGATATTGATCGACCAGGTGCAGGATCGACAATTGCCGCAAATCCACCTTTTGATTGCGCGCCAGTGCCAGCAGAAGGTCAAGCGGCCCTTCCCATCCGTCAATGTCGATGGTCAGAACATTGGGTTCCGGAACGCTTTCAAGGTGCAGCGCGTCTTGCTCCTCATCAAAGAGCAATTGCCCGGTCATGCAGCGCCCGTGGCTCCATTGGTCAGCTTGGCGCTTGTGTCGGCCAGCGCGAGCAACTGATCCCGCTTGTCCAGCAAATGGGCCAGGCGGTCAGCATCGAACATCTTGGTTGGCAACGCCATGGCACGGTCAAGCCGCGCCCGCGCCGCTACGGTGATTTCGGGCAGCGTGCCGGCAATCGCAACCATCTCGTCAAACCGGCCCCAGCAGTTGAGCGCAAGGTCGCACCCGGCCTCAACGCAACGCAGCGCACGTGTCGCAACGTCACCCTGAAGCGCGTTCATATCGAGATCGTCGCTCATCAACAGACCGTCAAAGCCGATATTCTGGCGAATGATAGTGTTCAGCACGTATGGCGACATGGTTGCGGTGTGCTGGTCGTCCCAGATATCATAAACCACGTGCCCGGTCATGCCCATCGCCGCTTTGTTCAGCGCACGAAATGGCGCGAGGTCTTGTTCAAGATCGGCGGCGCTTGCGGTGACATGTGGCAAGTCGTGATGGGTATCAACGCTCGCGCGGCCCTGCCCCGGCATATGTTTCACAACGCCGATGACGCCGCCCTTTGCGAGACCATCCAATATCGCGCGGCCAAGCGCGGCAACGCGCATCGGGTCGCTGCCAAGCGCGCGGTCACCAATGGCTGAATGCGTTTCGGGCACGCGGACATCAAGCACGGGCAAGCAATCGACGTTGATGCCGACCTCGTTCAAGGACAGCGCAATCGCTTCGGCATTGCAACGCGCCGCTTCAATCGCGGTCATGGGTGCCAAGTCGTACAGCGCGTCAAAAGCCCCGCCAGCGGGAAAGTCGGGCCAGACAGGAGGACGCATACGCGCAACGCGGCCGCCTTCCTGATCAATCAGGACGGGCACATCATCGCGGCCATGCAAGTCACGCAGGCTATCCGTCAGCGCGCGAACCTGGGCGCGGTCCTCAATATTGCGTTTGAACAATATGTAGCCCGCCGGTTCGACATCGCGAAACAGACGCTTTTCATCATCAGTCAGGGTCAGGCCCGAAAGGCCAAATATCACGGGCTTCATGGCGCGCAAGCTAGGGCCGCCACTGCCCCAAGGCAAGCATGGAGCAGCGGCGCTTTGGCCCAAAGCTGTGTATAATTAACGGATTGATCCCAGGAAATCGAGCTTGCCCAAGGGCACGCCCTTCATCCGCAGCAGCGCATATGCCATGCTGAGATGGAAGAAGAAATTGGGAATGGCAAAGCCGTGGACGTAATTGTTGCCTGTAAACG
>JBKBTH010000422.1:0-1723 GCA_046290915.1 Sphingorhabdus sp. | reverse complement strand
AGAAACGTCGCATAAAGCCGCGGGCTGTGCATCAGCCTGTCAGCCGCCAGAATGTTGATCCGGCCAAAACCTTGCGGGTCGGTCTGCATCAGATCGGCCAGATCAAGCGCGGGTTCACCGAAAAAACCATTCGCGATTTTGGCTTCGGACTCGCGCTCGATAATCGGACAGCATTAAAATCAGCGTTAAAACAATATGGTGATGCCATGCTGGTTGAGGCGGGGTTGCTGATCGCGGTCGACGGCAAGGACCCTTACGACCGCTTTCGCGGCCGATTGATGATACCCATTCGCGACCCGCGCGGACGCGTCATTGCCTTTGGTGGCCGTATATTGGGCGATGGTGAGCCGAAATATTTGAACTCACCCGATACGCCTTTATTTGACAAGGGCCGGACGCTTTACAATCTGGACAAATGCTCGCCGGCGTCGCGCCAGACTGGCCGCGTCATTGTCGTTGAAGGCTATATGGACGTCATTGCGATTGCACAGGCAGGCTTTGCTGATGCGGTTGCGCCTCTTGGTACTGCACTGACCGAACAGCAGATCCAGATGCTGTGGCGCATGACGGAAAAGCCGTTGCTTTGTTTTGACGGCGATTCAGCTGGCCAAAAAGCCGCCATGCGCGCAGCGTTGCGTTCCCTGCCTTTATTAAAGCCTGGCCACAGTCTTCAGTTTGTAACGCTGCCCGATGGGCAGGACCCGGATGACTTAGTTAAGGCATCGGGCGCAAATGCCCTCACAGAGCTTCTAGAAGCGTCTGAGCCACTTGTGGAGAGATTATGGAAGGCAGAGGTATCGGCATCGCCTCTCGACACGCCTGAGGACCGTGCTGGGCTTAAGCAACGCCTGGGTGTCCACATGGCGACGATCGCGGATGGGGAAATCAAGCGGCATTATGCCGATGCATTTCGCGAACGTTTCGACAATCTGTTTGCCCAGCGTAGAAATGCGCAGCCAGCGCGCTACGCCAACACACCAAAGCGCGACTGGCGAAAGCCGCAGATATTGCCGCCAGGCGCAGAGACCAAGAGTTTCAACGCAAAGGGTTCGGATTTCTTGGTACAGGGTGTGCTAGGCGCGCTGTTGCGCAATCCATCGATGATACGGCAGCATCATGAAGCGTTGAGCGACTTCGTTCCATCTGACCCGAATCACGCCGCTTTGCTCAACATCATGCTGAATGAATCTTTTGCCAAAGAAACGCTTGATACCGACGGCCTAATTACCATATTGAGCGAGAAGTTGTATAATGTCGCATCGACGCTCCTGCACAGCAATGGCAAAGTTTTTGCCTTCAATCGCGGGGAGTTCGGTTCGGGAGGCGACGGATTATCCAGCGTTTCAAAAGATTTGGGTGAAGCAATCAGGCTGATGAAGCAGCGTCCCGCGCTCGAAGAGGCACTGGAACGCGCTACACGGTTGGCGAGTTTAGAGATGACGGACGAAACTTTTGCCGAACAGCAAAGGTTGCGACACGAAAAGAAGGCATTTGACGATCGTATCATCGCATTTTTTCGGCGAGATACGGACGGTTTATAAGAGTATCGGGGAATTATTTTGGCAAGTCGCGTGAATGAGAATGAAGAAGATATCGCTGAAAACGGTGATGCACCGCTGATTGACCTGAATGATGCGACCGTCAAAAAGCTGCTAGCCAAGGCAAAGCGCCGCGGTTTCCTGACTTATGATGAATTAAATGCTGCCTTGCCGCAGGACCAGAT
>JBKBTH010000421.1:0-1724 GCA_046290915.1 Sphingorhabdus sp. | reverse complement strand
ATCGCCGCTGCAAAGGCCGCGAGGCCACCGGACCAAATCCACCATGTTTTGCCCGCGCGGCGGATGAGCGCATAGACGCCAAGGAAAAACAGCCCGCCCAATATGCTCGACAGCATTATGCCAATCGCATCTTGCGCGAGGAAATCCGCCAGCGGCTGGTCGGTCCGGCCATAAGAACGTTCAAAACCCCATTCTTCGTAGATGCCCCATGGCAGACTAATCACCGCAGAAATCACAAAGAAGGCAACGCAGATGATCCATGTCCGCAGCGCCCATCCGCGACTTTGCAGTTTCGCCGACAAGCGGTCGAGCAACCCCGAGCGCACGACGATCCAGGTTACAATCGCGGAGACAACCAGGCCGGCCAGCAACATCCAGTGGGTGGCGATGGTATAGCTTTCCGCCTTTTGCAGCGCCTCTGGCCCCAGACTATCAATATAACGCGCGGTCTCTGCCGCTGGATCAAATGCCATATATATTCCCTCTGCCATGCTGTGTTAGCTAGATGATACAGCATCAACATGCAACCGCATCTTGATCGGGGGCCTACCGCATGGTTTACTCACAACATGTGGAGGTTCATTCTTGCATATGGGGTCGCATTGGCTGCGCTGGCCTTCGTCATTGAATGGCTGGATCACAAGCATGCGACCCGCGCATGGTCGACTGAATATTATGTCGCCTGCATCGCGGTTTTGTGCGTTGCGCTTGGTATCTGGGTCGGCAACCGCCTGACGGCACGTCCTCGGCAAACCTATGCGCGCAATGCTGCTGTGATTGCATCGCTTTCAATAAGTGCCCGTGAGATCGAGGTGCTCGACCTTCTGGCTGCCGGTCATGCTAACAAGGTTATCGCAAGGCGCCTCGAAATTTCGCCGAACACCGTGAAGACGCATATTTCTCGATTGTTCGAAAAGCTCAATGTCGCAAGCCGCACGCAGGCAATCAGCCGGGCGCGCGAACTGGACATTCTGCCATAAAATCGGGCGATACTGACCAAATCACCCGTTTGGGCGATAGATTATCCTATCGGGTCCAGTTTAGCCTGCATGGCAGCCAACCAACAGAGGGAGAATGAACATGAGCAGGATCGTAGGCGTATACGGCGTCATTGCCGGCATCACCGTCGCGGTGCTGATGCGGATTGCGATGATGCTGTTTCCCGAGGGCGGCACCGGCGGGATGGTCGCCGGTTTCGCGTCAATGATCGTGGCGTTAAGCTTCGTCTTTGTGGGCGTAAAGCGTTACCGCGATATCGAACTTGGCGGCGTAATCCGTTTCTGGAAAGCATTGGGGGTTGGCTTTGGAATCGCGGCTATCGCGTCGCTCTTCTATGTCGCCGCGTGGGAGCTATATCTCTATTTTACCAATTACACATTCATGGAAGAATATATCCGCGTTGCCATAGAGCAGGCACAGAAAGCGGGCAAATCAGCGGCAGAAGTCAATGCCCTCGCCAGAGAGATGGATGGCTTTAAAGATCTGTACGCCAACCCGCTCACACGCATGGCACTGACGTTGACCGAAATTTTGCCAGTTGCGCTACTGATGCCGATCATCTCGGCAACCTTGCTCCGCAACAGCCGGTTCATGCCAGCGAATGCCGCGATCGCTTGATCGGTTCATTCTTCTGATGCACAAAAGCCTGCGAGGAAATTGGGGGTTTGGGCATGATCGAACGAGCGGCTTGGGGCATTTTGGCGCTGGTACACATTACGCCCGCA
>JBKBTH010000420.1:0-1727 GCA_046290915.1 Sphingorhabdus sp. | reverse complement strand
CAACGGGGGTTGCGCCGCCATTGGTAAAGGTCTGCTTTGCGGTAATCATGTAGTTTTCGTCAATCGACAGCGCGATATCAAACTTTTGATTAAGCGGGTTGGTCCAACTTAAAGTGACGGGCGTTGTGGGCGTCAACTTGTTGCCACTTGGCGTCCAGACGGTTTTATCATCGGGAACGGTTACGCCAGTGCCAGCCCAACCAAAGCGGGCAAAATAGGCATCTTTGGTGCCGGATGGTGCGAACAAACGCACTGGCGCCGAATCTTTGGCGAGTTCGGTGCGGTGGGTAAGCAACAAGAGGTCGTCAATTTTTGCGCCTTCAAGATTGACCGAACCCTTCAACTTTGGCGTCTCCACCAAGATGCGACCAGTCGACTGAAGTGCGCTGCTAAGCGGGACAGCCTGTGTTTTTGCAGGTGCCGCCTCGACTGACACGTCAGACGTTGCCGCCCCAGCTGGGCTTGCCGCGGTCTTGGCCGTGCTGGTGACTGGAGCAGGTGTTGGAAGGAAATAGCTGGCGACATAAGGCCATCCGAACAGGATGAGGCCTGTCAGCAATACTGCAAAAATCAGGTTGCGTTTATCGTCCACGTGTAAATCCCCGTTAATCAATCAGTTGGGCGTCATGGCACTGGATCATATCCGTGCCCACCCCAAGGTTGGCAGCGCAATAGCCGTTTGATGGCCAGCCAGCCACCCTTAAATGCGCCGTATTTTTGAAGTGCCGTTATTGCATATGCCGAGCAGCTTGGGCTGTATCGGCAGGTTGGTGGCAAAATACGCGAAGGCCCGATCTGCCAAGCCCTTGCGACCAGAATGAGTAGCTTTGCGATCACCCGCAAAGCTTCCCTAAAGCCTTCACCATGTCTACCCGTAAGGTATCAAAATCGCGTTCGATGCCGCTGTCGCGACCGATCAGAATATGATCCGCACCGGCCTTGCCCTTATCTGAGAGCATTTCCCGCGCGAGCGCCCGAAACCGGCGGCGCATGCGGTTTCGGATGACGGCGTTACCGACTTTTTTGGTGATCGTAATGCCAAGCCGAATCGCAGGGCTATCGTCCTGCCGGTCACGGACCAACAAAACAAAACCGGGAGTTGCATATCGCTTCCCCCGGTTAGCGGTCAGAAACTCTGACCTTTTTTTGATAACGCTGTAACCGCGCATTTCGCGGTCCGCCTGCTCAGGGATTAAGCCGAGAGCTTCTTGCGGCCGCGTGCGCGACGTGCGTTCAGGATGTTGCGGCCAGCGGCTGTTGACATACGGAGACGAAAACCGTGGCGACGGGCACGCACGAGATTGCTCGGCTGAAAAGTGCGCTTCATGACTGTAATCCTTAAATTTTTTGCGTCTTGAAATGAAAAGGGTCGCCGAATCTGCGCAGCGACCGCTTCTGTTGCAGTGGCCGATACGGTCCGGGAGGTTAAAAGTCAACACAGGTCAGGGCATTTTCATGTCTATGTCGTCGCGGCGGAACAGGTGCATGAAATCACCTTTAACATCCGGAAACGCAGGACGGTGTGTGACCTTGCTCCGCCGCAACGCCCAATTGGCCCATTGTGCATATTCGGGATGACGCCGAGAAAGCCGCGCGTACCGCTTTTTGGCCCAGAGCGAATTTTTTAATATGAGCGCCAGGCCGATGGGTAAAATGATAAGCGGCCCCGGACCCGGTATCGGACCGAGCAGCGGCGCGCCGATAACCAGAAACCACCCGATCATAAG
>JBKBTH010000419.1:0-1738 GCA_046290915.1 Sphingorhabdus sp. | reverse complement strand
GAGTTAGCAGACCAACTTTAGATCTTGTTAATCCGCTTGTCCCTAGATGGCGGCATGAACGATACGTCAAAATTCCACCAACGCCTCCACACAAGCCATAAGCGCAATTTGCGCGGTTCGGTGGCATGCGCATCCATGCTCTGGGCGGCCCTAACCGCCTCTGCAGTGCAAGCCGAAGATCTTTCAGAGGCGCTGCAGCAAGCATATGTATTGAGCGAGCAGATCGCCAATGCGAAGGCAACGCATGATGCAGATCAAGCAGCAGTAGTCATTTCGCGCGCTGATGGTTTGCCAACCGTCGGCACGAGCGTTGAGCTCACTGAACCAATTTATGGCTCAAACAACAATAACGGCCGTATCAATGTCCAGGGCCAAATATCGGTCCCCCTATTTCAAGGCGGCGCGGTCCGGAACGGCGTGCAAGCTGCGCGATTGCGTTCAGAGGCATCATCAGTCGCAATATTTTCGGCCGAAATCGACGTCTTCACAGCTGTTGTTTCAGCTTACGCCAACGTCATCCGGGACCAGCGCATCGTCGACCTTAGCCGTACAAACCTGGAAAGCCTGACGAAAATGTTGACCGCCACCCGCGCAAGACACCGCGCGCGTGACCTTACACGTACCGATCTAGCGCAAGCAGAATCACGCGCCGCACTTGCACGCGGCGAACTGGAGACCGCAACCGCAAAATTAAGCGGATCGGTTGAGGAATTCCGACGCCTGACGGGAATTACCACCACAACATTATCGCCGTTGCCACCCCTGAGCGACCTTCCCGGTAATGCAGACATTGCAGTGACAATTGCACTGGACGAAAATCCTTTGTTAATCTCAGCCCGTTCTCGGGTTGCCTCGCAACGTTACGACGTCAGGGCAGCGCGCGGCGAGGCCCTGCCCCGCCTATCAGCGGTCGTTAACGGGCGTTATTCGGACCGGCAGCAATCCACCGCTGCGCTGACTGACACGCGCTTTGGCGCGACTGTTGGCGTTTCAATGAACATGTCGTTGTTCCAAGGTGGGCGGACGTCCGCAAGAGTGCGTCAAGCCTCCGCGCGTGAGACGCAAGCACAACAAGATCTGCAAGGTCTGGAACGAACGCTTACCGCAAAGGCACGCAGTGAATATGCGAGCTGGCAAGCGGCCCGCGCAGTTGTTTTGGCAAGTGAACAAGCCGTTGATGGAACACGCCAGGCACTTGCCGGCGTAAAGGCCGAAAGTGATGTTGGTTCGCGTACGATTTTGGACGTATTGAACGCCGAACAGGAATTACGGAATGCGCAGGTCCAACTGGCCAATGCCGAGCGTGACTCTTATTTGGCATCGTTCTCGTTACTCGCCACAATGGGCCGCACGCAGGCACAGAATCTGGGCGTTCAAAAGCAGAATGTCGCATATGAACCGCGGCCGGAATACACCCCGCCTGCCGATGTCGCTCCTGAGGTTTCTACTGCCCCCCTGCCTCAGCAGGAACTGGAACCGCTCCGCGATCAAGCATCTGCAAATTCGGTAATCGTACCGCCAGAATACGCACCAGTTGTTGCATCTGTGCCGATGCCAATGCCAACGCCAGTCCAAGCACCTGTTCAACCTCCCAAGCCTGTGCGTGAAACGGCAGCTCCCCGCCCACCTGTGGTCAAAGCAAATGCATCGTCCGCGATACCAAGCACCCATTGGGTGGTGCAGCTTGCTGCCCATGATAGCAGCAACGCCGCGCGCGCCCACTGGGGAAAGATACAGA
>JBKBTH010000418.1:0-1741 GCA_046290915.1 Sphingorhabdus sp. | reverse complement strand
AGTTCACCTCGGTAATGCCGCCTGCGATGTAGAAATCGGTCGCTTGAATGGTGCCGCCAAAATAGGGAAGCCACGGCACTTTTTGGCCATTGGCATCGTGCATTTCGCCATTGCCCAGCTGCCGCCGGTCCATGTAGCCAAGCTCGCGTTCCGCAATCGTCGGGTCAAAGCGTTCGGCAATACGCACCGCGCCGCCCATTTTGCCCAAGGCAGAAAACAGCATGAGCGAACCGCCCTGCGTAACGGCGTTGCCTTCGTTGATGGAATAGCGACCGGTATAGTCTTTGATGTCGCCAACGCCGACGACCAATGGTGGACGACCGGCAACGTTCAGGGTGCGGGCGATACACGCCAGCGATCCTTCAAGCGGCGTCACATTGTCGCGTACAGGCGTGCCCATCAACACTGGTGCTTCACCCGGCGCAACAATTTGGCGATCGAGACCCATGGGCGTGCTGCAACCCGACAGGGCAACGGCCAGCAATGCGGATAACCCGCATCTCGGTAAAGAGAATATGGTCATATCTTATGTCCACCGCTCACTCACTGTCCCGCAATTTCGCCGACTGCGCCCGGAAAGGCACAGGCATTCGATCCCACGATGTTCGACGTTTGCGCGCCAAGATTGTCTTGATATGTGTTGAGCGTCTGCTTGGTTGCGTTGTTCGACGCATCCGAAAATGAGTCGCCAACAACTTCGCTCAAGACAGGGCCGCGGTTGTCCTGACCCGAATTAAGCACTGGATTGTAAGAGCTATCCGTCCCGCCAGCGCTGTTGGTGTTCTGGTTTCCGGTTGCGGATCCTGACGCACCGTTTGCATTGGGCGTGTTGGCAGTGGCTGTGTTGGAACCGCCATTACCCGCGGAACTGGCCGAGTTTGAACAATTGAAGTTGTTCTGCGTGTCGATAAACGTGTTGTATTGCGGCGCGCTGTAGAACCCGCTCGTACGCTTCATGCGCATGTCTTCGACAAAGGCACGGTTCGCAGTTTCAGCGGTGGACTGAAATCGCCATGAGTCATTTTCCGACTGGGCATTGGCTGCAGTGGCCGACAGCGTATAGGCTATCGCTATACTGATATGGAGTAGAACTGGTCGTGTCATTGGTGGTACTTTCTCGTCTGCTGGTGAGGTTAACGAAATATCTAACCCGCTAAGCAATCAGATATGATGTTTAGTCAAATAAGATAGGCGCCGATTTGGCGGCAAGTTTTGGGGTGGCGGGGTACCGGAAACGGGACGCCAAACCTCGCGCATTTGCTTAAGGCACTGCTAAAAAGCCATTATTTTTAATCGAAAGATCGCAACGGCGACGCAAATTTTACAGCCAATGTGGGACAGACGTCATTTGACGCTTTCGTAAGATATGGTTAATTCAAGTTCACTTTTGTAGTTAATGACGGCAACGGCAGTAAGGAATCGATACAGGCTCGTTGTTCGTGCTCGACAAACGCGAAGAATTGTCGGCTAGCGCTTCGACATAGCGCTCATTTGTGCCATGGGCGTTTGCCGGGCTTGCTGGGCTGACCAGCAAACCTCTTGAGCTTGTGCTTGAAATTGGCAAAGGATTGCCAAATTGATATTTTAGATAAGGCCTGATTTATGGAACCATTTCCGTCCAACATTTGCATAGTCGATGACGACGCAGATTTCGTTGGTTTTTTGGCCGAATACCTTCGTTTAAAAGGGTGCCGCTGCACGATATTTGTATCGGCAGAAGAAATGATGCGGTCAGGTGGCT
>JBKBTH010000417.1:0-1759 GCA_046290915.1 Sphingorhabdus sp. | reverse complement strand
GCTATCGACCAGTGCCTTGGGACAGCCAAGCGATACCATGCCGACCTTCGGCGCTGCTTTAATTTGAGTTGCCATGATGGGGCGGCGCATAGCGGGTTTCAGCAAGCTTGTCACGGGCAGTGAACGGGCGCATGTTAAAGCTTGGAAATTAGGCGAGGAATAATCAGTGGCGAACGCAAATTTATTAGCTATTTTGGTCGCTGCGGCGACCGGTTTTCTTATCGGCGGCCTTTGGTACGGCCCTTTGTTTGGCAAGGCCTGGATGGCTGCACACGGATTTACCGAAGAGCAGTTGCGTGCGGGCAATATGGTCAAAATCTACGGACTGACCTTTGCCTTTTCGGTGTTGTCGGCACTATTCCTTGGCCATTTGCTGTCTGCCGTGGACGCAAGCGCGCGGGCGACCATCATGATCTCAGTCGGCATTGCGTTAGGCTACATCATCCCTGCGATCGGCACCAACTACCTATTCTCCCGCAAATCAGGGAAGTTATTCGCCATCGACGCAGGCTATTGGCTGACATTCTACGCCGCGATGGGATTGGTGTTCTTGCTATTGGGGCACTAAACTTTGGACGGGAGGATTTGCACCAGCAGGTCGCCCGCTTCTAGCTTTTCCGTCTCGGGCTGCCAGAAACCAAAGTTCGCGCCATTGCGGTAAATGCGCAGACCAATGCCGTCGGGCAAATCCCGCAAGCGTTTGCCAACTTCGTCCGGCGCAATGGGCCGCTCCTTTATGATGACCTCTCCGCCAACCGAAGCGAGGTCTGTCAGATATTCGGAGATATGTTCGCCGTGGCATGAGCTTGCGAGCAATAGTCCGGTAAAGCTGACGGGATTGATGACCGTTGTCGCACCCGCTTGCCGCGCCAATAGTTCGTTGTCATCGGCGCGAATGACCACGCTTATCGGCACCTTGGGTGATAAATGACGCACCGAGAGCACCATCAGGATTGACGCATCATCGCGTCCTGCAGATACAATCACGGACGATGCTTGTGCGATACGGACGGCATTCAGAATTTCATCACGTGTGGCATCGCCAAACAACACGTTGCAGCCAAGCTCCTCGGCTTCGGCGAGCCGCTCCTCGCTGCTGTCGACGACGACAATGTCCTTGGGGTCGGTACCACGCTTGATAAGCTCAGCAACAGCCTGAGATCCGCTGATCCCAAAACCGAGCGTCACAATATGTCCCGACAGCGTCTGCTGAATCTTTTTCATGCGCCATTTTTCCCAGCTGCGTTTGATGACAAAATTATAGGCGGTGCCTACGAATATAAAAATGACCGCGATGCGCACGGGCGTAACGATGATTGCTTCTATAAACCGAGACCGATCCGAAATCGGCGCGATGTCGCCAAAGCCCGTCGTGGTGACCGAAATCATCGTAAAATAGACCACGTCGAGAAAGCTTATGACGCCGTCATGGTTGTCCTTTAACCCGGCCCTGTCGAACCAGTGAATGACGATAACCAGGAAGATCAGAAAAAATGCGAGTGACAGACGCAGCAGCACGTCGGCCCAAACCGGTAACTTGCTCGCGCGCCGCAGCGCTGCCTTGAATGTGCCCGGTGCGTCAGCTTTTGCCATTGGCAGGCCCCAGATAGTTTAGCGGATTCACGACCCGCCGGTCTTTTCGAACCTGAAAGTGCAGTTGCGGTCGCGTGACGTAGCCCGTTTCTCCAACGCCGCCAATTTTCTGCCCAACCAAAACGCGGTCGCCTTTGTTGACATCTAATCGGCCAAGGTGCCCATA
>JBKBTH010000416.1:0-1762 GCA_046290915.1 Sphingorhabdus sp. | reverse complement strand
ACGTTGTACCGGAGCACCTTGGAAGCTGCCCTTACTGGCTTTGCCGGCGCTTGAACTAAAATGTTCTTTGTTAACTGTCGTCCGTACACGCGCTTATGTTATGAAGCTAAATAGCAGAATATTCCCCGTAAGTGGACCATGGTGCGATGCCATAAGAAAATCAGAAGTTCCCGCGATTTCTGCGTTCCTGCGATCGGAGCGTCCTACGCGCGATTAAAAATAGACCAAGCGAGGCGAGGGCTGCTGGCGCAACAACGATTGCATTCGCATATCCGACAGCTTCAGGACGCCCGAAACCAAACTCGTTCACAGACGCGACCGCGGTTGGCCCAAAGCCCAGCCCAAGCAATGTGTTGCAAAATGCAACAAGGGACATTGCTATGACACGCATTTCATTGGGCATAGCATTGTTCCTGTCGTCCAGATCACAGATCCGATGACTATAAGGTTTCGCCGTGTCTTGCGGTTCGCCAGTATGCCTAGTGGCAGCCCTGCAAATACATATACAAGGGCAAAGGCTGCTTCCTGCAGCAAACTCAACTGCGCGTCGCCAATCCCCAAGTCTTGTTGAACAGGATCCACAAGAACGCTCAGGATCATCCGGTGGACGTAGGAAACGAAGCCAGCAAAGCAGAATACTGCAACGCTCTTGTCCGGTACAGCGATGGTAATCGTGAGTGGGTACACGGCAGGTTTAACCTGGAACAACCGGGGCAACGCTCAGAAAAATCTATCGGTTGATTTAGCTGATCGTGCATCAAGTTATTGAAGATAAATGCATTTTCGCCGCAATTTCGGCACGTTTATTAAATTCTGCGAGTTACAGAACGGATCGGGAGCACCGCCTCAATTGATCCGTGCGCGCAATTGCACGTAAAGGCGACCATTGGCCGTGTCGCCTGGCAAGGTGCCCTTAGGGTTGAGGCAAACATAGCGCACTTGGCTATCATAACCCGGCGCAGGTGTATAAGTGCACTGTGCCAGTGACGTGGGTGGGGTAGAGCTACTGGAAAACCTAAGGTCGGTGCCCGGCGTGAAGGTCAGAGCGGGCGCGCTGGTGCTGAACCCCACCACCCCGCCAAAGCCCGGCGTCACATCATTCCGGAATACATGGTTCGGATCGATCGCGATCACAGCGAAGATTGAATCCGCATCTGTGCTGCCAGTTCCAACATTGCTTACGGTCGTGGTTAGCAGCATGTCATTTGCCGGCGTGGAAAAGGTGCTTCCGGGCTGCGGATCAAACACCTCGGAGTTGATCACGACTTCGAGTTGCGCCGCTCCAGCAGCTGTGGCGACGGCGGAAAACTCCGACGTTACGTCCCACGCTCCGCCTGCCGTGCGGCGGGTGGTGGTGGCCGAGATGATATCGCCGCCGCTGACCGGCACCAGCGTGGCCAATGTGCCGCTGAAATTGCGCACCCCGCCGCCTGCATGGGCGATATCGACAAAGCCGAGATAGCGCTCGCCTTCGCCAAAGCCGTTGGCATCGGCGGCCGAATTGGCGAAAAACTCGATCCGATATCCCGGCGCGTGAGCAGGCACATCGAGGTTGAAATTGTAGATCAACTGGTTGGCGCCGGGAATGTTGATCGCCGCGATCTGCGGGAAGTTCAGCAACAGATTGGGCCCGAAATCGGAATCATTCGTGTCGTTGGCCGTTACCCCGTTATTGTTTAGGTCGATCCCCAGCGACCCGTTGGCATAAATGCGGTTGCTGAAGATCGCCGCATTGGTGGAATTCACCAGCTGGATGCCGTTG
>JBKBTH010000041.1:0-10050 GCA_046290915.1 Sphingorhabdus sp. | reverse complement strand
TGTATGATGCTGCCTTTGGCCAAGACCCGGCAACACAGGCGGCACTTTCGCCAGTCACGCACGTTGCAACGCCAAACGCCAAAAATTGGCTTATCCTGCACGTCGATGGCCGTCCGGATGCCCGCAAGCAATCAAAAGCGCTTGGTGATGCACTCACGGCCAATGGTGCGCGCGTTTCCGTGCTATCGGTACCGAACAGCAGTCACAGCTCAGTGAACAAAGATGCTGGGACGGCGGACACATTTACCGGTGACGCGATCGCCAAGTTTTTAGACCAACCTCGCTGAGATTTGCTGGCGGTAAAAGTTAGACAATAACCGCTTTGCCGTCAGCCCAAATATGCGTGCAGTCCAAGCGCGCAGCGCTGTCGTTATCATCTAGCGCAGCAATAGTAATCCAGCCCTCGGCACGCATCTTTGCAGCATCCGCTGCTGGCGTGCCGAGCGGAATAAACAAATGACGTGTCGCAGTTTCTTCGGCCATATCAACCAACGGGTCGGGATATAATGAAAAACCAGTTGCTGCTTCAGGTGGTCCATCCGCCCGGTCAATGAAATAGGTCCCGCCGCGCCCAATTGCGGCGCTGTACCCCTTCGCAAAGATCGTAAAGCCGAACCAGCTTTGATACTCAAAACCATGACGTTCGGTTGGATCAAGCGTAATATTGGCGCGGTCCGCGACTGTCTTGGCGATGCTCTCAAGCGCATGGATGCGCGACGCAAGTGCGCCGCCTGCATCAATGGCGCGCAATTTTTCGACTGCCGTTTCAAACGGACCGGTAGCGGCGAGCAATGGCAGATACGCATCAGCGCCCAACACGCTCAGGCCGCCTGCATCCTTCATATCCAGCTCTGACCGGACGGCATCGATTTTATCTGAAGCCAAAGGCAGCGCCTTTTCAGCAAGCCTTTCGACCAAGTCAGGGAGCGTGAAATCAATCGTGATGTCTTTGACACCCGCGGCCTCAAGCGCATCGATGGCAACGCCAACAATTTCGCACGCCGCGGCAACGCTGTCATTGCCAATCAATTCAGCGCCAAGTTGCGTCAATTCACGCTCAGGCCGCAACTGCTTTGCCTTTAAACGCAGAACCTGACCATGATAACACAGGCGCAGCGGCCGAGGCGTTTCCTGCATCCGTGTCGTTGCAATACGCCCGACCTGAACAGTTATATCGCCACGCAGCGCGAGCGTGTGTCCTGATACCGGATCCGTAAAACGCAAATGCTGGTTCCGCGCGGCGCCGCCACTGCGTTCTGCAAGCGCACTCTCAAATTCGGCGATGGCCGGTGCAACTCTGGCATAGCCATAGCTGACCAACACATCGATCATTGCACGCGACACCCGCGCCGCAACCTCCGCTTGGGGAGGAAGTCGGTCGCGGAAGCCTTCAGGCAGCAAATCAGGCGGAATCTTCATGCGCGCTCTTTACGCGAAAAGTTCTCGCGGGGAAGCCCCGCTTAGAACTTAAGCGCTTTTACGGTCTTCACATCAGGAAGCGAACGCAGCTGCTGGAGAACCGTTTCGGGAATCGGTGCATCCATCGACAGCAGCAGAACTGCCTCGCCACCTGCACTGCGGCGACCCAAATGGAAGGTGCCGATGTTCAAGCCTGCCTCGCCCAATGTCGTACCGACACGGCCGATGAAACCGGGAGCATCTTCGTTGACGATGTACAGCATGTTGCCTTCAAGCTCAGCCTCAAGACTGATGCCGAAAATCTCGACCAAACGCGCTTCGCTGTTGGCAAACAATGTGCCTGCAACCGAACGTGGGCCTTGCGCCGTGTTGACGGTAACGCGCACCAATGTGTGATATGCTCCAGCCTTGTCATGACGGACTTCACGGATATCAAATCCGCGTTCTTTCGCCAAAAATGGTGCGTTGACCATGTTCACTGCGTCGGAGAAACGCCGCATGAAACCGGAAAGAACGGCTGCGGTAATCGGCTTGATGTTCAATTCAGCGGCAGCGCCCTCAACCTCAATCGCGATGTTATCAAGATTGTCGTGTGCAAGCTGGCCAACCAGTGAACCCAGCTTTTGCGCCAAGGTCATATATGGTTTCAACTTGGGTGCTTCTTCTGCGGACAGGCTCGGCATGTTGAGCGCGTTGGTCACGCCGCCATTGACGAGATAATCCGCCATTTGCTCGGCAACTTGAAGGGCAACATTGACTTGCGCTTCGTTCGTCGACGCACCCAAATGCGGTGTGCAGATGAAGTTTGGCGTACCAAACAAAGGCGATTCTTTCGCAGGCTCGGTTGCGAATACGTCAAGTGCAGCGCCGCCAACTTGGCCGCTGTCCATCGCTTCCTTCAACGCAACTTCGTCAATCAAGCCACCGCGCGCGCAGTTGATGATGCGGACGCCCTTTTTGGTTTTCGCCAGATTCTCTTTGGAGAGGATATTGCGCGTCTGGTCGGTTAGCGGCGTGTGCAGGGTGATGAAGTCAGCCTTAGCCAGCAGCGTGTCCAAATCTGCCTTTTCAACGCCCATCTCGATGGCGCGTTCTGCGGTCAGGAATGGGTCAAACGCAACGACCTTCATGCGAAGTCCAAGCGCGCGGCTTGCGACGATCGAACCGATGTTCCCAGCGCCGATCAGACCAAGCGTCTTGCCGGTGACTTCAATGCCCATGAAGCCATTTTTCGGCCAGAGGCCAGCTTGCGTCTGCGCATTGGCTTCTGGCAATTGGCGCGCCAATGCGAACATCAGAGCGATGGCATGTTCCGCAGTCGTGATCGAGTTGCCAAAAGGCGTGTTCATGACGACAACGCCCTTTGCTGACGCATTGGGGATATCGACATTGTCGACACCTATGCCGGCACGACCAATGACCTTAAGGTTCGTCGCTGCATCCAAAATCTGCTTGGTCACTTTCGTCGACGAACGGATTGCAAGACCGTCATAGTCGCCAATCATGGCGGCCAGTTCATCCGGCGTTTTGTCGGTGATGACATCAACGTCGCATCCGCGCTCAGCGAAGATTTTGGCGGCGTTGGGATCCATTTTGTCGGAAATTAATACGCGTGGTTTTGTCATGGTGGGTTCCTATTTGTATTTCGTTGTCATCCCCGACTTGATCGGGGATCTATGGCCTGAACTGAATGTTTACGCAGAGATGTCAGCCCATGGATTCCCGCGTTCGCGGGAATGACAAAATTGGGATTTAAGCTTTAGCGGTTTCGTAGGCCCAATCGAGCCATGGCCCGAGTGCCTCTACGTCGGCGGTATCAACGGTGGCACCGCACCAAATACGAAGGCCTGGAGGCGCGTCGCGATAGCCGGCAATGTCATAAGCAGCATCTTCAGCCTCAAGCAGCGACGCCATTTTCTTGATCATCGCTTCATCAGCACCCTTAACGGTGAGGCATACCGAAGTGGTCGAACGAATGGCGGGGTCAGTGGCAAGGAAACCGAGATAATCGCGTTCCTCGACAATCTTGCCGAGCGCCGCGGCATTAGCATTGCTTCGGCCCATCAGCCCCTGCAATCCGCCAACCGTCTTTGCCCACTCAAGCGCGAAGATGACATCTTCGACTGCAAGCATCGACGGTGTGTTGATTGTTTCGCCCTTGAAAATGCCTTCGGCCAAGGCGCCTTTCGACATCAAGCGGAATACTTTTGGAAGCGGCCACGCTGGGGTGTAATTTTCAAGCCGTTCAACAGCGCGAGGGCCAAGAATAAGTACGCCATGTGCGCCCTCGCCGCCGAGCACTTTTTGCCAGCTGAACGTTGTGACATCAAGCTTGTCCCACGGCATGTCATACGCAAACACCGCAGAAGTCGCATCGTTGAAGGTCAGGCCTTCACGATCATCGGCAATCCAGTCACCATCTGGAACACGCGCGCCTGATGTGGTGCCATTCCATGTGAAGACGACGTCGTTGGTAAAATCAACCGCGTTCAGATCGGGAATTTCGCCATAAGGCGCGTTCAAGACCGTCGCGTTCAGCATAAGCTGCTTGTTAACATCGGTGACCCAGCCCTCACCAAAGCTTTCCCATGCCATCATTGTGACGGGGCGCGCGCCGAGCATCGTCCACATCGCCATTTCGATAGCGCCAGTGTCTGACCCAGGGACAATACCAATGCGATGGGTGTCGGGCACCTGAAGCACTTCACGCATCAGATCGATGGCGAGTTGAAGGCGCGACTTGCCAATCTTGGCACGGTGCGAACGGCCTAGCGATTCGGTTTGAAGTTTTTCGGGACTCCAGCCTGGCGGCTTCGCACAGGGACCGGAGGAAAAATATGGACGCGCCGGTTTAACGGCGGGGGGTACTATAGTCATGTAAGCTTCTCCTTGCAGAGAGCAGCGCGGCGTTGGGACCGCGTGGCCCGGAGCCGCGTTTACGCGCAGCCCCGGCTTTGTCAATGACTATCGTAAAATGTTATCAATAGCCCTGCTTGCGAAACAAAACTTCACCGCGGCGTCCGACGTATAATTTCTCGAGCGTTACAGGGTGGAAATAGGCTTCTACACGGTCGCCTTCAGGGGTCGTGCCGTACACTTCATAACAACCACCATCGACCTTTGACTTGCGCACAGTCCAGCCCTCCTTGGTGAGCTTTTCGGTAAGCGCCTTTTCGCTCTTCCAACCTGATGCTGGTCCGGATTTGCAAGTGATTGCACCGGTTGCCGATGCCGGTACGGATGCGAAAGCAATGGCTGTCGCCGCGGCTAGTGAAAGTGAAGTCAATAAACGCATATTCATGCTCCTTTAAATGCAGGTTTACGGGGGAGAAAAAAGCGGGCCGCCACCAGCAAGGCCAATGGCGTGAAATGAACGAGGGCTGGGCCTAGATTATTGTGGATGAATATCCAGTGGACGAGAACAAGCACCGCGGCGGGATATACAAGGCGCTGAAGCTGTTTCCATCCGGCTTTCAATGCGCGCATTGATGCATCGTTACTGGTTACGGCAAGCGGGATAAACAGCAGCATTGCCGCCCATCCTGTCCAAATGCCAAGCGCTAAAAATTCGGCCAGAATGTCATCAATATTGCCCATGTCGATCAGATAGAAAGCAAGATGAAGCACGGCATATACGAATGCTGCGACACCCAAAGCACGGCGGCGTTGGATCAACCAAGAAAGCCACGGGCGTGGCCCCAGCAATGACAACAAAGGGCTCAAGACCATCGCGACGATCATGAAGCGCGCAGACCACTCTCCTGTTGGATGTAGCATATCCATGGCGATGAGGTCACCAGAATAGAAGCTGCGCATCATCAATATGGCTGGCAAAGACAGCAGCAACCAGAACACTGGCTTCTTATTAAGAATGATTCGCAACATGCATTCGCGATAATCGCCGGATCGACAACGCGCAACGCCGAAATTGTATCAATATCAACGTATTCGCCGCAATAACGCTTATATCTCGTCGATTTGGTGCTGCACACCGTCAAGATTCCGTTATTATACGTCTTATGGTTATCGCCGCTGCCCCCAGATATCTGCTTGTCGCGAGCGTTCTGTTTTTGGCGGCCTGTGGTGGACGCGACGACCCGACAACCGCGCGCTCCAGTGACAGCGCAACAACGGAAAGTACGCGCCAGTGCATGGCTGGCCTCAAAGACAAATCGGTCCGCTTTGCCGGCTTGCCGAATAAAAGCTATGACGGCGGGTGCCGCACTATCGATACGATTAAGCTCATGGATTTTGGCACGCCGACGACCAATTTGGGTGCCATGACCTGCCCACTTGCTGCGAATTTCACCGATTGGGCACGCTACGCCGTTCGGCCGGCTGCCAAGCAATATCTGGGAACGGATGTCGTCCGCATCGAAACCATGGGCACGTTCAACTGCAGGAACATATATGGCGGGCGTTCCGGGAAGTTATCCGAACACGCCTTTGCCAACGCTGTCGATGTTTCGGCGTTTGTTTTGCGCGATGGCCGGCGCGTATCCGTACTGACGGGTTGGAACGGATCGGACGAAGAACGGGCTTTCCTTCGCCGTTTGCACCAATCCGCCTGCAAACGTTTCGGCACTGTCCTTGGCCCTGATTACAACAGCGCCCATGCAAATCATTTCCATTTGGACATGGCGCGATCGATGCGGAACGGCACGGCCTTTTGCCGATAAGGGGTGGCAAGATGCTCCCTTTCACCCTACATGCAGGGTAATGACAGACACAAAAATTAATGACCGCCGCTTCTATAAAGCCCAGCAAGAAGCCGACTTTGCTGAACAGCAACTCTCCACCCCCCAAACGCAAAGCAAGTCTTACCGGCTTGCGTTTCAGGACACCGACTTTCTGTTGCGGGAGGATTTGCGCCCAGTCCGTTTCCAGCTTGAACTGCTCAAAACGGAAATGCTGCTGGACGAGGCGAATATCGGTTCGATGCTCGTCATCTACGGCTCTGCGCGCATTCCCGAACCCGACGCTGCCGATGCATTGATCGCTTCGGCAACAGACGAACGAGCCAAAATCATCGCGGAACGTATGAGGGAAAAGTCACGCTTCTATGATGAAGCACGTCATCTCGCGCAGTTGGCGGGACAAGCGAATGTGACCGATGAAGAAGGCCGGCGTCACTTTGTCGTATGTTCGGGTGGTGGCCCGTCGATCATGGAAGCTGCCAACCGCGGCGCGCATGACGTCGGGGCGGAATCGGTTGGCCTGAATATCGTGCTACCGCATGAGCAGGCACCTAACCTATTCGTAACCCCCCGCTTGAGCTTCCAGTTTCATTATTTCGCTTTGCGCAAGATGCACTTTTTGCTGCGCGCGCGCGCAGTCGCGGTGTTCCCTGGCGGCTTTGGTACTTTTGACGAGTTTTTTGAACTTCTGACGCTGATTCAGACGGGCAAGGTCAAGAAAATGCCAATCCTGCTGTTCGGGCGCGAATTCTGGAGCCGGGTTGTGAATTTTGAGGAGCTGATGCTCGAGGGCGTCATAAGCCCACGTGATCTGGAACTGTTCCAGTTTGTAGAAACCGCAGAAGAAGCATGGGATGCCATCTGCGATTTCTACGAAGTATCACAATAGTAAGTTACTTGGCAGCAGGCGCCACAGGTGCCTGAGTTGCTGCATCTGTTGTAGGTGTAGCTGTCGCTTCGCCTGTTGCTGCGTCAGCAGCAGCCGCAGGAGCCGCGGCGGCAGCATCAGCTGCTGGTGGAGCCGGCAAAGGCAGGTTTGAACCTTGCGCGTTCAGATACAGGATCAAGCTTGCACGCTCTTCGGGGTTACCCAGGCCGGCAAATGTCATCTTCGTGCCAGGCGCATATTTCTTAGGATTGGCGAGCCATTTGTCCATGCCTTCCCAATCCCAGTTGCCTGGAATGCCCTTCAGCGCGTCGGAATAGGAGAAGCCTGCAACATGGCCATGTGGCTTACCCATGGTCGCCCATAGATTTGGACCAATTCCGTTTGCTCCGCCTTGCGCAATGGTGTGGCAAGCTGTGCATTTTTTGAAAACCGCTTCACCCTTGGCGATATCTGCTGTTGCAAGCAAAGTTGCAATCGGCACCGCGGCAACACCGCCAGCTTCGCCAGCTTCTTCAGCAACAACTGCGAAACCCTCTTTTTCAGGAGCTTCGCCATTGAAATACATGCCCGAGACGATGCTTAGCCCTAGCGCGACGATGCCGCCTGCCAAAACCCAGCCTGCAATTGTGTTACTACGATCATCCATTGGTTATCAGCCTTGAACTGCGGTTTTAAGCCGGTGTCGGTCTGACAGCCGGATTCTCACGTCCCTCTAATAGTGTCAGGAAGGCCGTGCAAGTGCCCAAATCCAGACTTGCCGGATAAGTTTCGCTATCCTATCGCCATCGCCATATGGACAGCTATCCCGCACCGGCGCTCGCAATTGTCAAAAACATGACCATTGCTGCCAATGAACATCCGGCAAAAACGATTGCCTTTCAAGGTGCGCCTGGCGCAAATTCTCACTTAGCGGCGCTGGAATATGACGCGGATTGCTTGCCCCTACCCTGTTTCTCGTTTGAAGACGCCATTGATGCAGTCAAAGACGGGACTGCCGCGCGGGCCATCATTCCGATTGAGAATTCATTGCACGGTCGCGTGGCCGATATCCATTTCCTGCTGCCGGAATCTGGCCTCAGCATTATCGCAGAACATTTCATGCCGATCCGCCATTGTCTGATGGCGAAATCCGCAGATGCAGAGTTGAAAACAGCCATGAGCCACCCGCAGGCGCTTGGCCAATGCCGTCATTATCTGCGGTCGCATGGCATTATTCCAGTCGCTTACGCAGACACCGCCGCTGCTGCGGCGTTCGTTGCCGCAAATGATGACGCTTCAGCGGCAGCCATTGCGCCGCCAATCGCCGCTGAACTTTACGGCCTTGTTCCAATTAACGACGGTGTTCAGGACGATGCCAGCAACATGACGCGGTTCGTTGTGTTGTCGCGCGAGCCAGTTAGCAACACCGGGGTAACCGGCACGTTGATGACGACGTTTATCTTTGAAGTGAAAAACATCCCTGCCGCTTTGTACAAGGCGATGGGCGGCTTTGCGACCAATGGAGTTAATATGACAAAGCTGGAAAGCTATCAAAACGGTGCGAGCTTTGCCGCGACCGAATTTTTTGCGGATATTGAAGGTGCGCCGGGTGACCCAGCTGTCGACCGTGCGCTTGATGAGTTGCGCTTTCATTGCAACTCTGTCCGCTTACTCGGTACCTATGTCCAAACCCGCAACCGGGGCTGAGCGAGAGGTGATCGCCCAGCCCGTCGTTGCAGTTACTGCAATTCCTTTTTAGAATTTCGCGCCAAACCGGACGCCATAGAGGCGTGGTTCGGCGGGAATGTAGCTCGGTATGCCAAAGGCACCGCCCGTGTTACCGGCATCCAGCAAATAGTCTTCGTCCAACAGATTGCGGGCGAAAGCCGAAATCTCGAACCGGTCGCCGCCAAAGCGAACGCCGACATTCGCGTTGACCAACGTGACACCTTCTTGAGCGGTGAGCGGGTTGTTTGGAATTTCGAAGAACATCTTGCTGCGATACGTTACCGAAGGCGTTGCAAAGAATGTTACGCCGCCAAGCGGTGCATCAATCGTAAAGCCTGCTGATGCCTGCACTTCTGGCTGAAGGCGGAACTTTGCACCGCGGAAGTTGGCTGCGATAGTTGGTTTGTCGTCAATACCGCCATCGATATAGCCGACATTACCAAAGACGCTGAGCCAGCTTGTTGGCTTCATCGTCAACTCGGCTTCCACGCCCTTGTTTGTTGCGGTGCCGGCGCTCTGTGTTTGCGTGGTGCCGTTTGGCAGCACGATGCTGACCTGAAAATTGTCATAGGTCAGATAATAGGCACCGATTGAGCCGGAAAAAATGCCAACTGCGCCCTTTACGCCCACTTCGTAGTTCCAGATATTTTCCGCAAGCACAGGGGTGAAGTTTGCAACCGGTCCACCTGCTGTTGCGCGTGCACCCAGCTGAACTGTGGCAGAGCGACGGCCTTTCGACACGGTTGCATAGCCGTTGAAGTTATCCGAGAAACGATAGAGCAAGTTAAACCGTGGCAGGACGGCCTGAAAGCTATCCTCCGTGCGGAAGGTCTGACCTGCGGTGTCAACTTGTCCCGGGACCAACGAAGCGCCGCCTGTCAGTGCAGAGCGCGGAACGCGCGCATAAAAGCCGGACCGGCGTTTTTCGATGAGAACGCGCGCACCGGCGGTCAGTTCGAGGTTTGGTGTTGGAATCCAGGTACCATCGGCGAACATTGAATAGCTGTCGTTGCGGCCCTGATTTTCAAAAACGGAGCTGTAGGGAACGGGCGCCAACGCGAGCGCAGGGACAGTGCCGTTGGGCGCGACGCAATTTGCACGGGTCGCAGCAGTACTGGTCAAACAAGCCAGAAAAACCCGCTCGTTCCCGGAAAACGGAACATTTTGAATGCTGTTTTCATGGAAGAAATTGAACCCGAATGATCCGCGAAATTTGTCATCCGTATAAGCAAAACGGGTTTCATGGTTGAACTGATCGCCCTTGGCAAACTCGGTAAATTCCAGATATGGTGCGGCAGAACCATCCGCGTCGAACACTTCAAGTGAATCAAAACTACG
>JBKBTH010000415.1:0-1768 GCA_046290915.1 Sphingorhabdus sp. | reverse complement strand
TCGTAAATGCATTCATCTTTTCCGGACGATGCATAGTGATGGTCGCGATGCCATCTGCGACATCATAAAGGATTTGGGTGAACGCAGTCATGCGATCAACGCGGCGCCATACGGATTGCGCCATCTACGCGGACGTCTTCGCCGTTGAAATAGCCGCACTCGATCATAGTCATTGCGACCTGCGCGAACTCGTGCGGATGGCCAAGGCGTTTCGGGAACGGAACCGACGCGGCAAGCGCATCCTTCACCGCCTGTGGCGCGCCATTCATCAGCGGCGTGTTGAAGATGCCTGGCAGAATCGTGTTAACGCGAATGCCTTCGCTCATCAGGTCGCGTGCGATTGGCAAGGTCATGCCGACAACGCCGCCCTTGGAAGCGGAATAGGCCGCTTGGCCCATCTGGCCGTCTTCCGCAGCGACAGACGCAGTGTTGACCATAGCGCCACGTTCGCCATCTTCCATTGGTTCAAGCGTCAACATGCCAGCCGCCGACTTGGCGATGCAGCGGAAGGTGCCAACCAGATTGATCTGGATGATGCGGTCAAAGGCATCGAGCGGGAAATGCTTGATCGATCCGTCTTCCTTCGAGCGGCTCGCGGTCTTGGCTGCGTTGCCTGTGCCAGCGCAGTTGACCAAAATACGTTCCTGACCATGCGCCGCACGCGCCTTGGCGAAACCGGCATCGACGCTTTCGTCGCTGGTCACGTTAACATTGCAGAACACTCCGCCAATTTCGCCAGCAAGCGCTTCGCCCTTGTCAACCTGCAGGTCAAAGATTGCGACCTTAACACCCTTTGCGGCCAACGCCCGTGCGGTAGCTTCACCAAGGCCTGATGCGCCGCCAGTGACAACTGCTGCGACTGTTGAATCCAATTTCATACATACTCCTCATCTTTTATCCGTCATGCTGAACTCGTTTCAGCATCTTACTTTTTGACGGTGGAAATTAAGACCCTGAAACAAGTTCAGGGTGACGGTGATGGATGGCTAGTCGTTATACCCGCTCAATAATCGTGACGTTGGCCTGGCCGCCGCCTTCGCACATCGTCTGCAAACCATATTTGCCGCCATGTGCTTCCAACGCATTTAGCAATGTCGCCATCAACTTCGTACCCGATGCGCCAAGTGGATGGCCCAAGGCAATCGCGCCACCATGGACGTTGATTTTCGAACGGTCGCCGCCGGTATGCTTCAGCCATGCCAAAGGCACAGGCGCGAACGCTTCGTTCACTTCATACAGGTCGATGTCCGACATTTTCATGCCCGAGCGCTGAAACGCGCGGTCGGTTGCGAACAAAGGCTCCTCCAGCATGATGACGGGGTCGCCAGCGGTGACCGTCAAATTGACGATGCGCGCGCGCGGGGTCAGGCCATGTTCTTTCAATGCCTTTTCGGACACGATCAGAACCGCCGATGCGCCATCGCAAATCTGGCTGGCATTCGCGGCAGTGATTGAACCACCTTCTTGAAGCAACTTGACGCCCGACAGGCTTTCAAAGGTCGCGTCATAGCGAATGCCTTCGTCGCTGTTATGAACGATCCTGCCTTCTGGGGTATCGACTTCGATGCCTACGATTTCATTGGCGAATACACCGCCTTGCGTCGCGGCGATAGCTTTCTGGTGCGATTCAAGCGCGAATTGGTCCAAGTCTTCGCGGGTAAAGCCATATTTTTTCACGAGCATTTCAGCGCCCATGAACTGGCTGAACATGATGCCGGGATAGGCCTCTTCCAAACGTGGGCTCTTGTATGTGCCCATTCCCTCTTTC
>JBKBTH010000414.1:0-1776 GCA_046290915.1 Sphingorhabdus sp. | reverse complement strand
AGACCATGCCAAGCGTCTGTGCCCAATCAGGCAAAGCGGTGTAATGAAGATGGTGTGGTCCAGCCCAGATATAGAGGAAGATCAGCGACCAAAAATGGACGATCGACAGGCGATAGGAATATACTGGTCGTTCAGCTTGCTTCGGCACGAAATAATACATCATGGCAAGGAAGCCAGCGGTCAGGAAAAATCCAACCGCATTGTGCCCGTACCACCACTGAGTCAGTGCATCCTGTACGCCCGCGAACGCACTGTAGCTTTTTGAACCGAAGATGCTGACGGGCATCGACAGGTTGTTCACCAGGTGCAGCATAGCCACAGTGATGATGAAGCTGAGATAGAACCAGTTTGCGACGTAAATATGCGGCTCTTTGCGCTTTACGATCGTACCCACGAACACGGCGAGATAGCTGACCCAGACAATCGTCAGCCAGATATCAACATACCATTCGGGTTCAGCATATTCTTTGGCTTCGGTAACGCCCATTATATAACCGGTGGCAGCCAGCACGATGAAAAGCTGATATCCCCAGAACACAAAGCGCGCGAGGCTTGGGAAAGCGAGCCTTGCCCGGCATGTACGCTGCACCACGTAAAAGCTTGTCGCGATTAAAGCATTGCCCCCAAAGGCGAAAATCACAGCTGACGTATGCAAAGGCCGAAGTCGGCCAAATGTTGTATATTCAAAATTGAGGTTCAGCGCGGGAAAAGCGAGCTGGAGCGCGATGATCAGTCCGACGAGAAACCCGGCGATCCCCCAGAACATTGTTGCGATGACTCCCCAGCGAATGGGATCATCATCATATTGCGATTGCAACGCCGGACCGCCTAGCGCGGGAAAGCGCTGGGTCACAAAATCAAACTTGTTCATGGAAGCGGCCATGGCAATCAGCGCGGCAACGCAAATGATGCCCATATGAACCGAGTAAGCGTCGTCGGCACCCAGTGCCATGGCCATAAGTGCAAGTAATGCGATGAAAAACCACACGCCGACGCGTGATAAAAGCGAAACCATTGTCTTCCCCTGAGCCGCAAGATTACAGCTTCAGGGTCACCCATGCCGCAGCGCAGCAAGGCATTCCTTGATTCAGATCAACGAATAGAAAAACCGCCTTATGCGGCGGCGGAAAGATCCTGAAGCCGCGCGCGGTTTTGAATGGCCACCGTGCGGCGATCGGGCAGATTAATGACACCATCTGCTTTCAACATGGACAGCTGTCTGCTCACCGTTTCAATGGTGAGACCAAGGACATCGCCCATCTGTTGACGATCAAGCGGCAATTCAAATGCATCCAATGCACTTTTGTCAGCAGAACAGCCAGTCTCGCCTAAACGCGCGGACATTTCAAGCAGCAAGGTCGCGATCCGTTCTGTCGCGGTCTTCTTCCCCAGAAGCAACATCCATTCATGCGCGCGATCCAGCTCGTTCAACGTCCGGCGCAGCAGCTTATGCTCCAGTTCGGGATGCTGACGCGCAAAGCTGTCGAAGGTTGAGCGCGAAAATATGCACAATTCCGCGTCCGTAAGCGCAGTCACGCTGTAAGGGCTTTGCTGACCAAAGGGCCGACCAATAAAATCGGACGCGAATACAACGCCAACAATCTGCTCGCGACCATCTGAAATGCTCATGGAAACTTTCAGGACGCCTTCGATGACATTGGCGACGACAACGGAATCGTCGCCTTCCCAAACAACTGTCTGTCCCTTTGTCACACGCTGCTTTCGGCCAAGCTCGCCTAGCGCATTAAGTTCATCGGGTTCGAGGCCGGCGCAAAT
>JBKBTH010000413.1:432-1788 GCA_046290915.1 Sphingorhabdus sp. | reverse complement strand
CCACAGCCTGATTAAGTCCAAAATGAAGGAAACAGGTTCGCCACTGGCCGGCGAAATGAGTGGGCACATCTTCTTCAAGCATCAATATTATGGTTTTGACGATGCGATTTATGCTGCCGTCCGATTGATGTCGGCTTCGGCCAAGCTTGGCAAAAGCGTGACTGAGCTGCGCGGCGACATGCCCGAAATGATCAACACCCCCGAAATGCGTTTTCAGGTCGATGAGACCCGCAAATTCGCGGTGATTGACGAAGTACTCGCGCGCCTTTCCGCAGATGGTGCCGATGTGAACAATACCGACGGCGCACGGGTAAACACGCCCGATGGCTGGTGGTTGCTGCGCGCATCGAACACGCAGGATGTGCTCGTCGCCCGTGCCGAAGCTTCAAGCGAAGAAGGCCTTGATCGCCTCATGGCGCAGATTGATGCGCAATTGGCCGCATCCGGACTGGAACGCGGGGAACAAGCAGGGCATTAAGCCCCTTGTGACTTTACCCGCGACATTACCTCCAATCATCCTCGACTGGTTCGCTAAACGCGATTGGACGCCGCGGCGACATCAGCTGGAGATGTTGGAGGCCGCGGGTGAAGGGCGGCACGCGTTGCTCGTGGCCGCGACGGGTGCAGGTAAGACGCTTGCTGGTTTTTTGCCGACATTGGCCGAGTTGATTAACGACCCGTCGGACGGCCTGCACACGCTTTATATCTCTCCGCTGAAAGCACTCGCAGTTGATGTCCGGCGCAATCTGCTGATGCCCATCGAGGAAATGGCCCTGCCCGTTCGCGTCGAGGCGCGTACTGGCGACACGCCATCGGACCGCAAAGCACGGCAACGCGTAAAGCCGCCGCATATCCTCCTCACAACGCCTGAATCATTGTCGCTATTGCTCAGCCATGAAGACAGCGTGCATATGTTTTCCACGCTGAAGCGCGTTATTGTCGATGAGGTGCACGCATTCGCCAATGGCAAACGCGGCGATTTGCTCAGCCTGTCACTTGCGCGACTTCAAACACTTGCACCCGATTTGCAGCGCGTTGCATTATCCGCCACCGTCGCCGATCCCGACGACTATCGCGCATGGCTCGCGCCCAATGGTGACATTGACCAAGTCCGACTGGTCGAGGGCGAACCGGCGGCCGAGCCTGACCTGACCATCCTCCTCCCCGAAGGCCGCGTGCCATGGGCGGGGCACAGCGGGCAGCATGCGGTTCCGCAGTTGATCGAGGAAATTGGCCGCAACAAAATCACGCTGATATTCTGCAACACGCGCTTCCTTGCCGAGTTTATCTTCCAGAAATTGTGGGACGCGAATGAGCCCAAATATGCCATCGGCATTCACCACGGCTCACTATCGA
>JBKBTH010000413.1:0-422 GCA_046290915.1 Sphingorhabdus sp. | reverse complement strand
GGCGCTATGGCCGATGGCAAGCTGCGCGCTTTGGTGTGCACTGCCTCGCTTGATCTGGGTGTCGACTGGGGCGATGTCGATTGCGTCATCCAGATGGGTGCCCCGAAGGGTTCATCGCGGCTGCTGCAACGTATCGGGCGTTCAAACCACCGGATGGATGAGCCATCCAAAGCCATCCTCGTGCCCGGCAACCGGTTTGAGTATCTGGAGGCCCAGGCCGCTTTTGACGCGGTGGCCGAAGGGATGCGCGATGGCGAAACCTTCCGCCCCGGCAGTTACGACGTATTGGCGCAGCATGTCATGGGCATTGCCTGCGCGGGTCCATTTCATGACGAACAGTTGCTGGCTGAGGTGCAATCTGCCCTCCCTTATTCTGCGATAGACGCAGCGACCTTCGCGCGCGTCATCGCCTTTGTCGCAAC
>JBKBTH010000412.1:0-1790 GCA_046290915.1 Sphingorhabdus sp. | reverse complement strand
GATCAAATCATAAAAGCCATCGTTGAAGAGAATTTGGGGATCGAAGACCATGATCATGTAAATGCCAAAGAACATTTTGAACATGTTTTCGTTCAGCAGGAAGTTGATCGACGCCTGGCTTTGCGGGTCCGTGCCGGCAAAATCGAGCACGACCTTTTCGCCTTCTCGCCACATCGTGCACTTAATTTTATAGGGACCAGCGCCCATACCATCATCGCAGATATAATCTTCGAAGCTGACCGGTTCTTCGCCAATGGCCATGGCAATAAGCGATTTCATGGCGCGGTGATTACGTGCCAGCAGCTCCTGCGTTGCCGAAATATAGACATCATCACCAAAGCGCGCGGCCATTTCGATTACGCGGCGTGCGGCCACCCGGCAGGACGCGATGAGTGCGTTCAAATCCGCCTGACACCAATCAGGCTTGCGGGTCTGGTGCATGACAAGCTTCATCAGATCGTCATTATATTCGCCCTTTTTCCAGATTTTGACTGGTGGAATGCGAACGCCTTCTTCAAAAATCGAACGGGCGTTGATAGGCATCGACCCCACAACTTTGCCGCCGATGTCGGACTGATGGCCAAACATTGACGTAAAGGCGATCAAACGTTCGTCTTTAAACACTGGCAAGAGGACGAGCCAGTCATTCGAATGGCTAACCGCGCCTGCACAGGAATATGGATCGGACAGGAAAATCATGTCGCCATCTTCAAGGGTTCCGTCGAAGTTATCGAGGAAACCGCCGATGAAGCTGCCAAACTGGCCAACAATCATTTTGCCGGTGTGATCCGCGATCAACGGGAAGGCATCGCCTTGCTCGCGAATGCCGGGGGACATGGCCGTGCGCACCAGCGTCGCATCCATTTCGATACGGGCATTACGCAGCGCGTTTTCAATGATGTCTAGCGTAACCGGATCGATAGCGATCTTGTTGAAGGGGGTGTTGTTCGTTTGAATGATTTGGGCGGGCATGTCGTTCGCCTCCTCAAGCCAGATTGATCAGGATGTTGCCGACCTTGTCGACGATTGCGACGCAGCCAGTTTCGATGAGTGTGGTCGAATCCATTTCGACGACAATCGCTGGACCGGGAATGACATCCCCCTGTCGCAGCTTTGAACGGTCATAGATGACGGCCGCCTGTTCCTTGCCGTCCATCCACAAGACATGGTCGCGCATTTTGGCGGCTGCAGGATTTCCATCGCCCTTGGGCAGTTCGGCAGCGGGTAAATCGAGCGGTTTCCCCAATGCGACGGCACGCAAGTTCACGATTTCGTGCGGCGTATCCATGTTGAAGGTGAACAGCCGAAGATGCTCTTCGTCGAAACGCGCAAGAATGCCTGCCACGCCATCACGCTCCAAAACGTCCGGCGTAATCGTCAGCGGCACTTCAAACGCTTGACCCGCATAGCGGACGTCAATTTCGAACTCGCTGGTGATGTCCGCATCGTTGATGCCATCTGACTGCAGTTGCGCACGCGTCTGCTGTGCCATCTCTTTCAAAATAGCAATGAGTTCGGCAGCATCGGTTGTTGTCGCCAGCCGTGAAAAGCTGCGCGCCGTTTCTGTACGCATCCGCGTCGTGGCATCGCCCAATGCGCACAATACGCCTGGCGAAACAGGTGAGACGGCAGGCCAGCTGCCCATCAGTCTTGCAACCGCGTTCACGTGCAACGGTCCAGCCCCGCCAAAGCCCATCAGGGCAAAATGCCGTGGGTCATAACCCTGCTGCACTGAAATCATGCGTAGCGCGCCGAACATGTTTTCGTTCACAATATCGATAATACCGCGC
>JBKBTH010000411.1:0-1808 GCA_046290915.1 Sphingorhabdus sp. | reverse complement strand
GCACGCCCAGATGAACTTGCCCGACCACTTGAGCGCCGACGCAACCATGTCATCAATCAAGCGATGTTCATAAACAATGCCAAGCTCTTTGAACTTCTCTGCAAATTCGGCTTCGTACACTTCTTGGAACAGGTCCTTAAAACGACCATCATAATATTTCAGGATGGTGTTCTTTGTCGACAAATACACTGGCCATTCGCGCGTGACGCCATAGTTAAGCGAAGCGCGCGCAAAGTCGCGGATAGAGTCGTCAAGGTTGTACATCGCAAGGGCGACGCCCGGTGACGGATAACGGAAAACTTCTTCGTCAATCGTCTGGCCATCGTCGCCATCCCAAACCAGACGCAATGTGCCGGGGCCAGGAACGAGGAAATCGGTCGCGCGATACTGGTCACCAAATGCGTGTCGGCCAATCACGATCGGGTCAGTCCATCCTGGGATAAGGCGCGGTACGTTCTGGATGACGATAGGTTCACGGAAAACAACGCCGCCCAAAATGTTGCGAATGGTGCCGTTTGGCGACTTCCACATTTTCTGCAGGCCAAACTCTTCAACGCGCGCTTCGTCGGGTGTGATCGTCGCGCATTTTACGCCAACACCAAATTCGCGGATCGCGTTGGCGGAATCGACGGTGACCTTGTCGTTGGTTTTGTCGCGATATTCCATCCCGAGGTCATAATATTTCAGGTCAATATCCAGATATGGCAGGATGAGACGTTCCCTGATCCATTCCCAGATGATGCGAGTCATTTCATCGCCATCGAGTTCTACAACCGGGTTTTTGACCTTAATTTTTGCCATGTCAGAGAGCACTTTCCGTTGGGGAGATTTGATATCGAGCGGAGCCATAGCAAAGTCTGCCATATGTTCAACTGGCTACCGCGATTGTCTGAAATAGGCGCAAATGGCATCTAAGGTTGTAAGATGCACCTTCATCCCCTAGCTAGAAGCCATGAGTAGACAAGAATTGACAAACCGGGGTACCGGGGTCGCGAAATGGTCGTTTCCACCTGTTCACCCTGAAGGTCGTAAATTCGGCCTGATCGCAGCTGGTATAACCCTGTTTTTTGCATTTATGGCTTGGGAGACGCTCGCGTGGCCGATGGCCGCAGTGACCGCATGGACACTCGCCTTCTTTCGCGATCCAGCTCGCGCCACGCCCATCGACGATCGGTTTGTGGTTTCGCCCGCGGATGGCCTTGTAACGCTTATTGAGCAAGTACCACCACCGCCAGAACTGCGCGGACCAGACGGCCTTGGCGATCAACCGATGACGCGGGTTTCCATTTTTATGAGCGTTTTTGACGTCCACATTAACCGGACGCCTATTCGCGGCACGATTAAACGCGTCGTGTACATCGCAGGCAAGTTTTTGAACGCAGACCTTGATAAGGCGAGCGAAGAAAACGAACGCCAGCACTTTCTTGTGGAACGCAGCGATGGTGTCCGCATCGGTTTTACGCAAATCGCTGGGCTGGTCGCCCGCCGCATTGTTGCTTTCGTGAAAGAAGGGGACAGCGTTGCCAATGGCCAACGTGTTGGCCTTATCCGCTTCGGCAGCCGCGTGGATGTTTATCTGCCGCACGGAACGTCGTCGCGCGTTATCAAAGGCCAGCGTTGTGTTGCTGGCGAAACGGTGATCGCTGAATTGGGCGTTGACCAAGATTTGATTGCTGTCGCGCACTAATGGACGAAAATCCCTCCCGCCCCGGCATTTCTTTGCGGGCGCTCGCACCAAATGCGGTCACTGCACTGGCATTGTGCACTGGCCTTTCCGGTGCATGGTTTGCGATGCAGGGCCGTTGGGA
>JBKBTH010000410.1:0-1811 GCA_046290915.1 Sphingorhabdus sp. | reverse complement strand
AAAGAACACGATGGAGGCGGCACGCATGATGCCGTCAACACCGAATTGACCGTCCCCGGTATTTTCAGGGATAAATGGTGTCCAGTTGGTTGCCATTAACTCCGGTAAATTCGAAAGAACGATATATCCACCAACGAGGATAAAGGCCGCCAGAACGCTGACCTTAATAGCCACAATCACGTTGTTAACCTTGGCTGATTCGGACACACCGACCATCAACAACAGGGCAAGAGCCATACAGATGGCGAATGCAGGCAAGTTGAAGATTGCGGTAACTGCGGTCCCGTCAACGATCAAAGGGGCACCGTCACGCATGACCGCATGGCCCGATGGGCCCGTAAACTGCGGCGGGATGACGAGGCCAAAGTCCGCAAGCAAACTGACAACATAGCCACTCCAGCCGACGGCAACGACCGATGCCGCAAGGCCATATTCGAGCAGCAGCAACGCACCCATGATCCAAGCGACAAATTCGCCAAGTGTGGTGTAGCTGTAAGTATAGGCAGAGCCAGACACAGGCAGCGTTGATGAGAGTTCAGCATAGCAGAGGCCAGCGAACGCACAGACCAAGCCAGCAACAACGAAGGACAGCATAACGGCAGGGCCGGCATGCAACGCAGCGGCGCTACCCGTACGGACGAAAATGCCCGCACCGATGATGCACCCAACGCCCAAAAGCAGAAGGTTCCACTTGCCCAACGAACGCTTCAGTTCGCTGTTGGCTGACTCTCTTTGTACTTGTGCGATCGTTTTGCGCGCAAACATGCGCTGCATCACGGATTGCTGTTCAATCGCCATCATAATCTCCCCGATGGATTTCTTATGGCGCGGAACCTAGCCTCTAAAAGTCTCCGCGCAACTGAATTTCATCGCATAAGCATGGGTCCAAGCGGTTTTCCACCGAAAATATGGACATGGAGGTGCGGAACCTCCTGATGCGAATCCATACCGATATTCGCCAGCAATCGATATCCGGGTTCAACCAGACCCAATTCGCGCGAAACTTGTCCGACCGCGCGCACAAAGCCGGCAATTTCGGCATCGCTGGCTTTGGCACTAAAATCGTCCCAGCTCACATAGGCGCCCCTGGGAATGACAAGCACATGCGTCGGCGCTTGCGGATTGATGTCATAAAAGGCGAGCGCCCAGTCATCTTCAAACACCTTTTTACAAGGGATTTCACCACGCAGGATTTTGGCAAAGATGTTCTGGTCATCATAAGGTAGCGTCGCATCAATCGGCATGTCAGTCTCCATCACTGGCGCGGGCGGCCTTTTCAACCAGGCCGGATACGCCTTCCCTGCGGTCAAGCTCAGCGAGCACATCGTCAAACGCGACGCCACCTTCGGCCAGCAAGATCATCAGGTGAAACAGCAAGTCGGCTGCTTCGGCAGTGAAATGCTCCGCATCGCCCGAAAGTGCTGCAATAATTGTCTCAGTTGCCTCTTCGCCAACCTTCTGCGCAATTTTGCCGCGCCCTTTGGCGAATAACGAGGCCACATAACTGCTGTCGGGTGCGGCACCCGATCGTTGAGCGATGGTTTGTTCAAGTCGTTGTAGCGTGTCGCGCATCAAATATCCTTCTGCAAGGCGATGACCATGGCCTTGTCCTCTGCGGGTATCAACCCTTCCAATACGCGCCAAAAGCCGGTGACAGACTCCTGCCCGGCCGCCGCATAAGCAGCTGCAAGGCTGGTGCGCAGCGCATCAAACAACTGCGCTTCAAAACGCGCGCCTTCGGCAGAGAGGCGCAGCAACTTTTGCCGCCGGTCAACTTCTCCCGTGCGCGTTTCAACCAGTTCCCGTTCGGC
>JBKBTH010000409.1:0-1826 GCA_046290915.1 Sphingorhabdus sp. | reverse complement strand
CGTTCAACAGAAAAATGCCTCGCGCTTGGCGTGCCTATGATTGCATGCATCGTCGGCGAGGGCGGCTCTGGCGGTGCAGTTGCACTGGCAGCCGCGGACCGTGTCTTGATGTTTGAATATGCGGTATACTCCGTCATTTCGCCCGAAGGATGCGCGTCGATCCTCTGGCGGACAGGCGACAAGGCTGCTGACGCGGCGCAGGCGATGAAAATGACCGCCGACGATCTGAAGGGGCTTCGTATTATTGACCGTATCGTCAAAGAACCGATGGGCGGCGCGCATCGCGACCATGTACTCGCGGCTGCATCGCTCGGGAAAGCGATTGAAGAAGAGCTTGACGCATTGTCTGCCTTCTCATCGAAAGAGCTTTTGCAGCAACGGCGCGCAAAATTTTTATCAATGGGTGCGTAAGGATTCGCACGTAGCAGGCCGTGCCGCGGCACAAGAATTTACGTTGGTGCGCAACATAATGTGATAAATCGCGTTCTCCTGACTTTAGGAGGATATGAATGCGCAATTCCAAAATTTTAATGGCTACCGGCGTCGCGATCTTTGGATTGACGACAGTGGTTGGCAGTTTCCCGGCAGATGCAAAAACAAAGCAACCTGCTGCACCCCGTGCATTCACCACTCAAGAAAAAACACAGGGCGCCAAATATCATACTGAAATTCTGAAGGAATTCGGTGGCCCAATGCAAAGCCCGCAAACAGCCTATGTGGTGCGGGTGGGCAAGAATATTGCGGTGCAGTCTGGACTTGGCAATTCACAGAATGATTTCAACGTAACCTTGCTGAATTCGTCTGTTAACAATGCTTTCGCGCTTCCGGGCGGTTATGTTTACATCACCCGCCAATTGGTTGCCTTGTGCAACAGTGAGGCGGAGATGGCGGGCGTATTGGGCCACGAAGTCGGACATACCGCTGCGCGCCACAGCCAAAAGCGCCAAAACAACGCCACGCTTGCGGGCATATTGGGCATGGGCGGCACGATCTTGGGTTCGATGTTGGGCGACTCTGGCGGATTGCTTGGCGCGGTCGGTGGAGGCCTGAAGCAATATGCCGGACCGCTCGCACAGGTATTCAGCCTCAAATATTCACGCTCACAAGAAGAAGAGGCAGATGACTTTGGTATCCGCTATTTAAGCAAGGCGGGGTATGACCCAAGCGCATTGTCGTCGATGCTCAATTCGCTGGCGCTGCAGACGAGCCTTGATTCACGCGTTGCCGGGCTTGCCGACAATGCCGTGCCCGAATGGGCAAGTACGCACCCTGATCCAGCACGGCGGGTTGCACGGGCAATTACGCGGTCAAAATCCTATCCTGCCAGCACTATGCGCAACGCTGACACCCATTTTGCGGCGATTGATGGCATGCTTTATGGGGATGATCCGGCGCAGGGCGTAGTCGAGGGGCAGTCGTTTATTCATCCGCAATTGAAAATGCGGTTTGCCGCGCCAACCGGATTTGGCGTTCAAAACGGGAGTGAAGCTGTCGCTATCAACGGCAATACCGGCAAGGCGATGTTTACCTCAGCCCCGTTTGACGGCAATCGCGACGCATATATTGGCAATGCATTCAAATCTGTGTCGGGCCAAAACACGGCTATTCCGGTGGGCGACATCCGCAGGACGACTGTCAACGGAATCCCGGCATTTTATGCCAGCACTTTGGTGAATACGCAGCAGGGACAGCGCGCCGTTTCCGTCTTTGCCTATGAATGGTCGCCGGGAACGGCATATCATTTCGTGACAATTACAGCTGCAAACGCGACTCCGTTCGAAAGCATGTTTGCCAGCATGGCCCGCCTAAGCAATGCGCAAGCAGCA
>JBKBTH010000408.1:0-1836 GCA_046290915.1 Sphingorhabdus sp. | reverse complement strand
GATTGCGAAATGTAATATTGCGGCCGGTCCATTTGCCCCAAGGAATAATACGGGCTGCGTTGCCAGGATCGACACAGCCAGTACGAATGCGGCAAATATCAGGTTGCGTCTCGGTGTTATTGAGCAATGGATTGGTCCAATAAAACGCGAATTCGGATTTGAACTGATCCGACCATGCCCGGTCGAGTGTCAGATCCGCGATAGGGTAACGGACGCGGTTAGGCGAGGACGTGTTCGTGTCGGGAAACGCATCCTGAAACAAAAGCTCGGTATATTGCGCATTCACCCTGAACTCGCTTTTGTCATCAACTTTCCAGAGATATTTAAAACCGACATTGGTGCGATTCAGCGGGAACTTCTGGACGCCACCTCCGGCAACCACGTTGTCGACATAATCCTTGGGATTGTAGATCCGTGGTCCATCTGTCTGTTGCGAACCGCCGTAAAACATCACGCTGTGCCGACCGTCTGCGTCAAGCGGAAAGCTGGCATTGCCCCACACTTCGCGCGAATTAAATGACCCGTAGCTAGCCCCGAATTCAAATTTCTTGTTCCCGTCAGGGCGTTTTGTAACGATGCTTACGACGCCAATTCCGCCGTTACTGCCGAAAAACAAGCTGTTGCCGCCGCGAAAGACTTCGACGCGCTCAATCATGTGCGGATCAAGCGTAGTCGATGGCCAGATATTTTCCAATGCTGGGCCACGATCGTACAGTGGTACGCCGTCGAGCACGACGAGAGTGTCACGGTCACCGCCGCCATCAAGGCGGATGGTGTATTCGCCTTCGTCTGGCGAATAGCCGACATTCACACCCTTAATAAGAAATTGCGCAAGTTCTGCGAAATTGCTCGACCCGCTGGCCTCAATCGCATCGGCCGTTACAACCTGAACAGCATTTCCATATTCTACCGCTTCTGCTGCAACCTGTGTCTGCTTTTCGACCCTACCGGTAACGACAATAGATTCGTTTGAGCGTTTCTCCCCATCGGATGGCTGATTGGATTGTGCGGAAGCAATTCCCGGGCAGCAAGCAGCCGAAGCAAGCAGTAAGGCGACGCGGCGATGGAAGCGATTGAGCATAATATTTCCCCCTTGTGAGCATCAGAAATGCACGACCCAGTATGCGCGGTGGCACGTTATATTTGCCGCCGCGGAAACCTGATCACGTTGCGACTCGTATTAGCAACGCCATGTGACAAATCAGTGAAATATACTCATTATGTAGCTACGTAAAAATGAGCCAAGATAAATCTTTCGGCAACGAGTTTTCGTGCTTAGTAAGAGATCTTGGCCTGCCGAGTTTTCCGTTAGGCCGTAACTCGATACCGGCGGTGAAAGCCCCTTTGGATGCCAAGCATTGAACGATAAGCGCGCGAACGGACTGCATGCCTCAACCCCGGCCGGTAACCGGCCCGTTGACAACGCACTAACGCGCATTCGTGTTGCGCACCCCAACATGGCCCGAAGTGCCGCACGCATTGCGGATTTTGTTCTAGCTCAACCGCAAGAGATCGTCGGCATGTCTGTGACGGAAATTGCCGAGGCGGTTGAGGTCAGTGAAGGCAGCATCATCAACTTCTGCCGCAGTATCGGTCTGTCCGGTTTTCAGCAGCTTAAACTTAGCCTTGCCCAAGAGCTGGTTCAGCCCGTGCAATTCATCCACGAGGATCTGGAACCCGGTGATGACGCCGACGCAATCTGCCGCAAGGTATTTCACTCGGGAATACAGGCGCTGCGTGACACGTTATCGGTGCTTGACCCAGTCACATTAACTGCGGCCATGGAAACGTTGCGGAGCGCGCGGCGTATCGAGATTTACGGCATTGGTTCGTCTG
>JBKBTH010000407.1:0-1839 GCA_046290915.1 Sphingorhabdus sp. | reverse complement strand
TGCACCATTGATGTTACGGGTGAAGGCAACATGATCGAAACCGATCCAGACATCCGCGCTGTCGAAGCGACATTGTTCGCCAGCGACCAACCCATGACGGTTGAACAGATTCGCGGATATGTCGGCGATGAGGTCGACATCGCTGAGGCGCTCACACAGCTTGAGGCGCATTATGCGGGGCGGGGGATCGAACTCGTTCGGCGCGGGAAGGCCTGGCATTTCCAGACAGCCGCCGACCTCGCACATATTTTGCGCCGTGAACGCGAAGAAAGCCGCAAGCTTAGCCGTGCTGCGGTCGAAACGCTTGCAATCATCGCCTATCATGAACCTGTGAGCCGCGCGGAGATTGAGGCCATTCGCGGCGTGCAGATTTCGAAAGGCACGCTTGATGTGTTGATGGAGGCAGGATGGGTACGGCCAGCCGGTCGGCGAGAAGTACCTGGCCGCCCATTAATTTACGCAACCACCGCAGGGTTTTTATCGCATTTTGGTTTACAGAGTCGCAAGGATTTGCCGGGTATCGAGGATTTGAAAGCCGCTGGATTGCTGGATCCGATCGACACTGCAATGGGCGATATGCATTTTGCAGGCGAAGAAAGTGACAGCGAACTGGAAATTGACGAAAACAACGCCTAGATAGGCATAGATATTTGCGCGACGAAGGTCGCAATTTTCGGGGCCCGTCCCCGTTAGGAGTTTAAAATGGGCGGTTTTAGTATCTGGCATTGGCTGATTGTGGGCATTTTGGTCCTGCTTTTGTTCGGCAAGGGTCGTTTTTCGGACATGATGGGCGATGTCGCCAAGGGCATCAAAAGCTTCAAAAAAGGCATGACTGAAGAGGACGACGCGCCAAAGGCACCGCCACAAATTGGCGCCTCGACGGTCATCGACTCCGAAAAGCAGACCGACAAAACCCAATAAATTTGGGGCAGTAACAACCGTGACTATAACGCGCCAACCCACAAGGTTGGCGTTGTTCCAGCCCGCCGGATTGGCCAATTGAATGTTTGACATCGCGTCTTCCGAACTGTTGCTTGTCGTCCTTGTGGCGTTGCTGGTTATTGGGCCCAAAGACTTGCCAAAGGCACTGCGCGTTGTTGGCAAATGGGTGGGCAAGGCCCGCGGTGTCGCTGCGCATTTCCGTTCCGGCTTTGACGAAATGGTGCGCCAGTCGGAACTCGAAGAATTAGAGAAAAAGTGGAAAGCGGAAAACGACCGCATCATGCGCGAACACCCCGCTGATCCCCGCGCCGATGTGCTTGGCGATGACGCTGAGCCTGTCGAAGAGCCTGCGATCGCTGGTACGGCTCAACCGGAGTTGCCCATGGATCCGCCATCTGCAGAGGCAGGATCCAAAGCATGAGCGATATCGACGACAGCAAAATGCCCTTGCTCGATCATTTGATTGAGCTGCGCAGCCGTTTGCTTTGGAGCTTTCTGGCGCTGGCCATCGCTTTTGGCATTAGCCTGTATTTTGCGCGGCCCATCTTTGGCTTTCTGGTGCAGCCCTTGCTTGCGTCCGGTCAAAAGACGCTGATTTACACCGCGATATTCGAGGCATTTTTTGTCGAGATAAAGGTCGCGTTTTTCGCTGCCGGCTTCTTCTCTTTCCCCGTGTTCGCAACGCAGCTTTGGCGGTTTGTTGCACCAGGATTGTATAACAAGGAAAAGCGCGCGTTTCTGCCGTTTTTGCTGGCCACGCCAGTGTTGTTCATCGTCGGCGCGTCAATGGCTTATTATATGGCGATACCCGTTGCGCTCGAATATCTGTTGGGTTTCGGCGGAAATGTAGGCGGCGTGGAACAACAAGCGCTTCCGGGCGTCGACAATTATCTCAGC
>JBKBTH010000406.1:0-1843 GCA_046290915.1 Sphingorhabdus sp. | reverse complement strand
CTACACGTTGCAAGCGCTGTGATGCGCTTGCTGGCCCTATTCCTGTTTTTGCTGCCTGTAGCGGCGAACGCGCAAAATGTGCCGAAGCTGGTGCCCGATGTATCGCAGCGCGAAATCAACATTCAATCGGGCTTCACGGGTGCCGAGATGCTGCTGTTTGGCGCGATCATTTATCCACGCGGCGTTGCGCCAGAGGGCCAAGTTGACGTCGCGGTTGTTCTGCGTGGTCCAACCCGCCCGGTAACACTGCGCGAAAAACAGAAGATTGCCGGTATCTGGATTAACGCGGACAGCACCGATTTCCGGTCAGTACCTGCATATTACGCGATCGCATCCTCACGCCCGCTCAGCGAGATCGTCGATAGTAAAACCGCCGCCATTTACGAGCTTGGTCTGGAAAGGCTTCAATTGTCGCCCAGCGGTGAAGTCGATGCCGCAGAACAACGCCGCTTCGTCGATGGCCTTGTAGATCTGAACCGCCGCAACGGCCTGTTCCGGCAGGAAGCGGGCACCGTCGAAATCACCGATCAGGTATTGTACCGCGCACGCCTCAATATTCCATCCAGCGTCCCTGTCGGAACCTACACCGCCGAAACATTGCTCATCCGCAATGGCCGCGTGATTGTCGCGGACGATAATGTCGAGGTGCGCATACGCAAAACCGGGTTTGAACAGCTGGTCACCATATTGGCGCAGGATTACGCTCTGTTCTATGGCGCCATGGCCGTGCTTGTCTCTTTGCTGCTTGGCTGGTTCGCAGGATATGTTTTCCAGCGCTTTTAGCTAAGCCTCACGGGGCCATAGCAGCCCCGATGGTAAATATATCTTTACCTTCTGTTCGTATCGATGGTCGCTTCCTTAAACCAAAGGCAGTTCGGCAATGGATATGACAGGGCATCAGCAGTTTTCGTCCGCAGAACCAAGTCAACACGGACAACCAACAGCGACAGCTTCACCTGCCACAAGCGATACCTCTGGCGCTGAAGAACGTACGGGCAGCAAGCCGATAAATGGCCCTGCATTGCACCATGTCGGCTTCGTCATGGAAATTGCCGGATCGGGCTCTCAAGTTACCCTTGATGCAAGTATATTGACGAAACTGATGTCGCATAGCGACCCAAGCATCGCGATGGCCGGACAAGTGGGCAGCCAAATCAAGATCCGCGTTGGCAACACCTGGCTGCTCGCCAGCATCCGTACGCAACGCATGCACGAACGCGATCATGGCGTGATCATGGCACAAGTCGACTTCCTTGGCGAAGGCGATGAGGAGCGGTTGACGGGCAAGATTTACAATTTCCGCCGCGGTGTGACGCGCTATCCAGTCCCCGGCAGTGAAGTATACGCCGTGTCGAGCCCAGACATGAAACAAGTCTATGCCGCCGATGCACGCGCGCACGTTGAAATCGGCACCGTGTTCCCGACCAAGGACATTCGCGGCGCGCTGTATGTCGACGCCATGCTCGGCAAGCATTTCGCGCTTTTGGGTTCAACGGGTACGGGTAAATCAACCAGCGCTGCGCTCATCCTGCACAAGATCTGCGATATCGCACCCGAAGGTCATATCGTCATGATTGACCCGCACGGCGAATATAGCGCAGCGTTCAAACATAATGGCGCGCTGTTCGACGTGAACAACTTGGCGATGCCGTATTGGATGATGAACTTTGCCGAGCATTGCGAAGTGTTCGTCACTTCGACTGGCGACGACAAGCAAATTGACGCCGATATTCTCGCCCGCTGCCTGTTGCAGGCGCGCGCCAAAAACCGGATTGCCGAAACCATTGGCAAGCTGACCGTAGATGCGCCGATTCCTTATTTGTTGTCCGACCTGACCAACATC
>JBKBTH010000040.1:0-10127 GCA_046290915.1 Sphingorhabdus sp. | reverse complement strand
TGATCGTCGGGGTCGACGTGACCGAGTTGATCCGCATTTTGAGGGCCTTAAGAGACGCCATCTATTCTTCCCTTTGCCGTCACCCTGAACTTGTTTCAGGGTCTTAATTAATATGCTGAAACAAGTTCAGCATGACGGGTGATTGTTAAGCGAAATTCTTTGTGAACTTGTCGAGAGCGGCCATCAGTGCCTTTTTGCTGTCATCGCTGAAGTCGCGGCTGTCGCGAATGGTCTTCAGGATGTCCGCATGGTTGGCACGAAGGTCAGCCAACATGGCTTCTTCGTAGCGGGTCACGTCGGTAACTGGAATGCCATCGAGGTAGCCGTTGGTACCAGCGAAGATCGATGCGGTCTGCTCTTCGAAAGGCAGTGGCGAGAATTGCTTCTGCTTCAACAGCTCGGTTAGGCGCGCGCCACGGTTCAAAAGCTTTTGCGTCGAAGCGTCGAGGTCGGAACCGAACTGCGCGAATGCCGCCATTTCGCGGTACTGCGCCAACTCAAGCTTAATTGAGCCCGATACTTTCTTCATCGCCTTTGTCTGGGCGGCTGAACCAACGCGGCTAACCGACAGACCAACGTTAATAGCAGGACGGATACCCTGGAAGAACAGGTCGGTTTCAAGGAAGATCTGACCGTCAGTAATCGAAATCACGTTGGTTGGAATATATGCCGAAACGTCACCAGCCTGTGTTTCAATGATTGGCAATGCGGTCAACGAACCACCGCCATTGGCGTCAGACATCTTTGCCGCGCGCTCAAGCAAGCGGCTGTGGAGATAGAAAACGTCGCCAGGATAAGCTTCACGGCCTGGAGGACGGCGCAGCAGAAGCGACATTTGGCGATAGGCCACAGCCTGCTTCGACAAATCGTCATATACGATGACGGCGTGCATGCCGTTGTCGCGGAAATATTCACCCATCGCAACACCGGTATAAGGCGCGAGATACTGAAGCGGTGCAGGCTCAGAGGCGGTTGCAGCGACGACGATCGAATATTCCATCGCGCCTTGCTCTTCCAATGCGCGGACGATCTGCGCAACGGTCGAACGCTTCTGACCGACAGCAACGTAGATGCAATATAGCTTCTTCGATTCGTCGGTGCCTTTGTTCACTTCCTTCTGGTTGATGAAAGTGTCGATGGCGACGGCGGTCTTGCCGGTCTGACGGTCACCGATGATCAATTCGCGCTGTCCGCGGCCAACAGGAACAAGCGCGTCGAGCGCCTTAAGACCGGTCTGCACGGGTTCCGAAACCGATTGGCGTGGAATAATGCCAGGCGCTTTGACTTCAACGCGGCTGCGCTGCGTGGTCTTGAGCGGGCCCTTGCCATCAATTGGATTGCCAAGACCGTCAACAACGCGGCCAAGCAGTTCTTTGCCGACAGGAACGTCCACAATCGTTCCGGTACGCTTTACAACGTCGCCTTCACGAATTTCGCTGTCCGTTCCGAAGATAACGACACCGACATTGTCCGCTTCAAGGTTCAACGCCATGCCCTGAATACCGTTGGAAAACTCGACCATTTCGCCCGCCTGAACATTGTCGAGGCCGTGAATACGGGCAATACCGTCACCAACCGACAGAACGCTACCGACTTCCGAAACCTGAGCTTCGGTGCCGAAATTGGCGATCTGGTCCTTAATGACCTTGGAAATTTCTGCGGCGCGGATATCCATTTTGCTACTTAGCCTTTCATCGCGTTAGCGAGGGTGTTCAAACGGGTTTTAATAGAATTGTCGATCATCTGGCTGCCGATGCGGACAGTCAGGCCACCCAATATCGATGGATCAACTTTGGTCTGGATGGCGACGTCGCTGCCGACGCGTGCCTTAAGATTTGCCGAAAGGGTCTTCATCTGTGCTGCACTCAATGCGTGCGCTGATGTCACTTCGGCAGTGACTTCGCCGCGATGGGCCGCGGCAAGCGACGAGAACGCGCGTGCGACCGATGCGGTTTCGCTCAGGCGGCGGTTGTCAGCAAGTACGCCCAAGGTCTTGGTCGTCAAAGCATCAAGCTTCATCGCCTTGGCAACCGCAGCGATTGCGTTTTTCGCGTCCGTGCGTGTCAGCACAGGGTTTGTGGTCAGCGACTTTAGGTCAGCCGATTCGTTCACGGCTTTTGCAACCGAGGACAAGCTCTGTTCCACAGCATCGATGGAGTTCGCATCGCGTGCCAACTCGAACAATGCCGTCGCGTAACGGCCAGATAGACTGGCTTGTATATTAGCGCTTGTGCCGCCGGAATTATCCACGCGTTGAAGTCCTTAAATGTACAACTGATGTATTTGCTGAACCAGCCGAAAGGTTGCCCTGTCTCTAGCGTCGCCGCGCGCCTAGCAGGGCTTTTGCTGCGACGCAAGATTGGGAATTAAGTTCATTGCATAGTGTGGCCATTACGAACGTGTTCTGTTGATGCAAACTTGCGTTGCACGGCAACCGCAAACACGTTCAATGCGGCATTAGAGGAGAAGCGTATGGGCGAAATGATTCGAATGACAATGTCGGATGGCGCAGAGATTTCTGTCTATCATGTGCTACCGATAGCTGAGCGGCGCGGCGGCCTAGTGCTGGTTCAAGAAATTTTTGGCGTGACTGATCATATCCGCGAACTGTGCGACGAATATGCCGCAGACGGGTATGAAGTATTGTCTCCAGCTATTTTTGATCGCGAACATCCCGGATTTGAGGCTGACTATACGGGACCCGATTATAATCGCGCAGTGGAATTGGCACGCGAACTGCATCCGTTTGTGCAGTCGCTGGACGATGCGCAGGTCTGCGTTGACGCCTTAAAAGACAAAGGCCCGGTTTTCATTACCGGCTATTGCTACGGCGGCTCAGTTGCATGGGCGCTTGCCGGGATTAGCGACGACCTTGCGGCTGCCAGCTGCTATTATGGCAGCCTGGTTCCAACGTTATATGCAGACAAGACACCCAAATGCGCCACAATCGCGCATTTCGGCCGATATGACCAAGGCATCCCAATGAAGGGTGTGGAGGCGCTGATTGAGAAGGCACACCCGACCGCTCAGATATTTGTCTATGACGCTAATCATGGTTTCAATTCGGACCGGCGGAAAGACTATCATGAAGAAAGCGCCGAACTGGCGCGGCAGCGCACCTTGGGGCTGTTCCGCGCTTGTGGTGGCTAATCCGGTTTGAAAGCAAGTTTCGGGACGCGTGCCGATCGGTAGATCGATATGGTGCGTTGGAAATCACCCAGAGGCGACAGACGACAATGCTGAAAACTCCCCCTGAACAGTCAAGCGAAGTTGACCCAGATTGGGCATTTGATGCCTTTGACCGGCGCGATCGCACGCTTGATGGGCAATTTGTCGGGGCCGTCAAAACGACGGGTATTTATTGCAAGCCGAGTTGCCCGGCGCGGCGCCCCTTGCGTGAAAATGTCGAATTTTTTTGGCGCGGTGAGGATGCGCGCGTTGCAGGCTACCGTGCCTGTATGCGATGCAAGCCGGACGAGGTTGGGCGCGACCGTGAAGCGATCATTGCTGCACTAAAGTTGATAGAAGAGGCCGAGCACACATTGTCGCTGGAAGAACTGTCGGCAGCGGTTGATTACGCGCCGCATCATTTTCACCGGCTGTTCAAGCGAGGCACCGGCGTCACGCCCGCGGCATATGCGCGATCCTTGCAAGCAAAGCGCGCTGCCGCTGCGCTGGACAATGCAGGCACAGTGACACAGGCGATTTACGCGGCGGGCTATTCCGGGCCAAGTCGGTTTTACGCCAACACTAAAGGACATTTGGGCATGACACCAAGCGCGTGGAAAAATGGTGGTGCAGGCGTCGAAATCCGCTGGGCGGTGGTGGATACGATATTGGGCAAGATGCTGATTGCGGCAACCGCGTCGGGCATCTGCCGGCTGTCATTCGATGAAGATCAAACCGCGCTGCAACGCAGGTTTCCGAAAGCAGACATCATTGCCGGAGGCAGTGTACTTGAGCATTTGATAACCGGGGCTATTGCCGCGATAGAGAACCCAGCGCAAATGCCAAACTTGCCTTTGGATGTTGCAGGCACGGCATTTCAACAGGCCATCTGGAACGAGCTCAAGCGCATTCCAGCAGGTGAAACGCGGACCTACGCAGATATCGCGGCTGCGGTTGGAAGCCCCAATGCTGTGCGCGCGGCGGGCAGTGCGAATGGGGCGAACAACGTCGCCGTGCTTATCCCTTGCCACCGGGTTATCCGCAGCGACGGAAAGCTTGGCGGCTATGCGTATGGTTTGGAGCGAAAGCAGGCATTGCTCGATAGGGAACGTGCACAAGAACGATTATTGTGATGCGCGCACAAGATCGCTATCGGTAACTGCCAATATAGCATCCAAGAATGCGCCCTGTTGCGACCGGTAAGGAAGTCCCCACCGGCATTAATCATGATCGAAATATCGTTTTACTGAATATCGAACGTAAACAGACAGTTGCCATTTTGTCCTAAATGGGGACTGCGCCGTTTTTGCGACGAAATACTGGTTAATCCTAACGGTCTGTTCACCCTTTTTCGCCATAGCAAAGTCCAATCTGCGACGATTGCCTGTGCGTGAGCCACGCAAAGGCTTTCGTGAGCAGCAGCGGAAAAGGACGGAATGATGCGAAAATCGGGGAAAATCAGATTGCTGCTGGCGCTGGGTGCAGGCGCATCTGCGTTGACAGGCTGTGGTTCCATCGCCGGTGGTCCGCAACTGCCGCAAGCGCCGACTGTCTCGGTGCGCGAAGGCCCTGGCGAAGATTACATGATTGGCCCGCTGGACCAGTTGACGATTTTCGTATGGCGCAACCCCGAGCTGGGCGCGAAGGTGCAGGTCCGTCCTGATGGCCGGATCACCACGCCGTTGATTACAGATATGCCGGCCGTTGGCAAAACACCGACGATGCTGGCGCAGGACATCAAGCTTCAGCTGTCGCAATACATCAATGACCCGATTGTGTCGGTCATTGTCAACGAATTTGCCGGTACGACGTCACAGCAAGTTCGCATTGTTGGCGCAACGGAAAAGCCCGCATCTATTCCATACCGCGCCAATATGACGGTGCTTGACGCCATGATCGCCGTTGGTGGCCTGTCCCAATATGCCGCGGGCAACAAAGCGCGGCTCATTCGCCACAACAAGGGCACCGGCCGGCAACAGGAATATTCACTGCGTCTCGGCGACTTGCTGAAGCGCGGCGACAGCCGGGCCAACGTGCTGCTTCAACCCGGCGACGTCATCATCATTCCCGAAAGCATGTTTTGATCCGCCCGTAAGACGCAGAAAGCCCCAATTTCGTTATGACGAGCCTTTATGATGAATTCCGGATTGCCGTCCACAGCGTGTGGAACCGCCGCTGGCTGGCGCTCGCCGTGGCTTGGGGCGTGTGCCTGGTCGGCTGGCTCATCATCGCGATGATCCCGAACAAATATGAATCGAAAGCGCAAATCCAAATCCAGACCCAGACATTGTTGTCGGGTCAAGTGGGCATCGACCCACAGGACCAGCGGAAGAACATCCAGCAAATTGGCCAGACACTGATTTCGTCGGGTAACCTCGAGAAGGTTATTCGTGGAACGGAGCTCGGTGCAACCGTGGCAACGCCAGCGGAGATGGCCGCTAAGATTGAGTCGCTGCGAACCAACATTGAAGTGAAGCCTGAGCAGGATGATTTCTTTGCCATTTCGGTCAAGCAATCGAGCGGCAAGCTGGCGCGCGATGTTGTGCAAAAACTGATTGATGTCGCCGAAGACGACAGCATTGCTGGTGACCGCAAGGAAATGGGCCAGACGCTGCGCTTCCTTGATGCCCAGATTGTGACGCGCACCAAAGAGCTTCAGGAAGCCGAAGCGAAGCGCGTTGCTTATGAAACGCAGAACCTCGGTCTTTTGCCGGGCGTCGGTTCCGTGTCGCAGCGGATGGAAGCGTCACGCGCTGAACTTAGCCAGATTGACTCGCAACTCATTCAAGCGCGCAGTGCATTGGCCGCGCTGAATGGACAACTTGCAGGTACGCCATCGACGTTGAACAGCCCAGCCATGGGCGGGGGTGCGCCAAGCGCGCTTGGCCAGGCGCAAGGTGAGCTTGCTTCCATGCGTGCCCGCGGTTTTACCGATAATCACCCCGATGTTTTGAGCGTCAAGAGCCAGATCGCCAACCTGCGTGCACAGGGCGGCGGCGCATCGGCCGCGGGTGGGTATCGTTCACCCAATCCAGCATACAGCTCGCTTCAGTCGATGCGTGCCGAACGCGAAGCTGCCGTTACCGCGCTTCAAGCGCGTAAAAGCGCACTCCAGTCCGATATGGCGCAATTGGCCGCAAAGCAAACGGCAGAGCCCGGCGTTGCCGCAGAATATCAGCGCATCAACCGCGATTACGAGGTCAAGAAAGAGCAATATGACAAGCTGCTCGTCAACCGTGACCAGATAAGACTGCGTGGTCAGGTGGAGTCGCAAACCGACGCCGTCCAGTTTCGCGTGGTAAAGGAACCATCATTCTCGAACGTCCCTGCCGCACCGAACCGGCCTTTATTGTTGGCGGCGGTATTGATCGTCGGCTTGGGGGCAGGCGTCGGGGCCGCTTTCGCCTTGGGCCATTTGCAGACCAGCTTTCCGACAGCAGCCAAGCTTGAAAAGGCCAGCGGCTTACCGGTCATCGGTTCCATTTCGCAGATGTTGACCGGCGCGGAACGCATCCAGCGCAAACAGAAGATGAAGCTCTTTTATGGCGCAACCGGCGGTCTCGTTGGAATTTGCGCGCTGCTGGTGGTGGCCGAATTCGTCCAGCGCGGCTTGACGGCGTGAGAGGGCGAACGACATGAACAAACATAGCTCCATCAAACCCAGCGGTTCACTGCTTGAACGGGCGTCCGAATTATATGATTTCGGTGCGGCGTTTCGCAACGGTCCGGACAATGCGCCCGAACAGGTAGCGCCTGCGTCCGAGGCTATAGTGCCAACAGTGGAACCAACTGTTGTTGTGGCATCTTCGAAACCCGCGGCGAAAGTTGTGCCACATAGCCCCGCACCGCATCAGCACGCGACCTTTGCTGCGATTGATCGCGCACGGCTAGCATCGTGCAATTTGATCGTCCCCGACGGACCGGTAACTGGCCTGTCCGAGGAATTTCGCATCGTTAAGCGTCAGCTGTTGCTTGCTGCGCGCGGCGGCAAGGGTGTTGATGCGGTGCCGCATGGCGAACGCATCTTGGTCTGTTCAGCCAATCCGGACGAAGGCAAAACCTATTGCGCAATCAATCTCGCGCTTTCGATGGCGAGCGAGAAGGACAATAGGGTTCTTCTTATTGATGCCGACTTCGCAAAGCCAAGCGTACTGAAAACGCTGGGTATTGAAAACCGCGCAGGGTTTATGGATGCGTTGGCCGATAGTTCATGCGACGTCGAATCACTGGTCATTGCTACAGACATAGAAGGTTTGTCGATCCTTCCTGCGGGAAGCCAGACCAATCAGGACACCGAATATCTCGCGGCTTCACGCACGGCGGATATCATCGAACAACTGACGCGGCATGATCCCTCGCGGATCATCATCTTTGATTCGCCGCCAGCACTGGCCGCGTCGCCTGCCTCCGTCCTGGCCCTGCATGTCGGGCAGACGCTGATGGTCGTTCATGCCGATGTCACCACCGATAGCGCCCTGCGCGATGCTCTCAGCCTGTTGAGCGGATGTGAGCATGTGCAGCTGCTGCTGAACCGGACCAAATTCTCCCCAACCGGACGCAAGTTTGGAAACTATTACGGATATGGAGCATCATGATGCACAAGCCGCTATTCAAATCGCTTCTGCTGGCGGGCTTCACGCTGATGCCAGCCCATGCAATGGCACAACAGATCAATTCCGATTGGTCGCCCATGGACGATTCCTACAGTGACGCACAAACGGCGGAGCCAACGGCCGAGGCTCCTGTCCAAAAATCCCGTGGAGGTCGTCAGGGTCCGCGCGTGACGGTAACACCATATATCGAAGCGCAGCAGGTCATTGTTGCCGATTTGAAAAATGGCGGCGACGTGCTGACCTATTCGACGGTCGCCGCCGGCATCGATGCCTCGATCGCCACACGGCAGGCAGAAGCGCAGGTTAGTTTGCGCTACGAACGGTTGATTGGTTACGACAATGGTGTCGAGGATCAGGATACCGTTACCGGTCTTGCCCGCGGTTCGCTTGCATTGACGCGCAACTTCAGCATCGAAGCGGGCGGTGTCGCCGCGCGAACGCGTGTCGATGGCCGGGGTGCTTCGCCGACCAATCTCGTCGGAAATCCCGATAATGTGACTCAGGTCTATTCTGTTTACGCCGGGCCAACTTTTTCGTCGCAAGTGGGTAATCTAAGTGTCAACGCTGCCTATCGCGCCGGTTACACAAAGGTTGAGGACCAGAATAATGTTGTGCTGCCGGCTGGCCAGCAACGTTTTGACCAATTCGACGAAAGTATTAGCCAATTGGCAACCGCGTCTATTGGCATGCAGCCAGGCTTACTCCCGATTGGTTGGGCGGTTAGCGGAAGCTGGCAGCGTGAGGACGCAGGTCAACTCGACAACCGTTTCGACGGCAAATATGCGCGCGCCGATGTGACTGTGCCGATTTCGCCAACTTTCGCTGTCGTCGGCGGTGTTGGTTATGAAAACATAACGATTAGCGAACGCAACGCCGTTCGCGATGCGGCTGGCAATCCTGTCGTCGGCAGTGACGGTCGATTAGTGACGAATACCGCATCGCCGCGCCTTGTCGCTTATCAGACAGACGGGTTGATTTGGGATGCTGGCGTTTCATGGCGTCCAAGCCCGCGCACTTCGTTTGAAGCGCGTTATGGACGGCGTTACGGCTCGGATACCTACACTGGCAGCTTAAGCTATCAGCCGGGTCGCGACTGGGCAGTCAACGTGTCGGTATATGATACAGTGTCGGGCTTTGGCAGATCGCTGAACGATAGCCTCGCGTCCTTACCCACCCAGTTCCGCAGCTCGCGTAACCCGCTGTCTGGTGACATCAGCGGTTGTGCCTTTGGTCAAACGGGCGGTTTCTGCTTGGACAACGCGCTGCAAAACGCGTCGTCTGCTGCCTTCCGTCAGCGCGGTATTTCGGCGGCGTTCAGCGGAACCAACGGTGGCTGGGATAGCGGCGTTGCTGTGGGATACAACCAGCGTAAGTTTATCGCTTCGCAGCTTGGCGGTCAGGCACAAATCGATGGTCTGAAAAACGATAATTATTATGCCGTCGCTTATCTCGGCACGAATATCGACCGCCAAACACGCTTTGAATCCAACGTTTACGCAAGCTACTTCGATCCCGGCACTGCCGGAGCGCCCGATACGCTCTCCACAGGGGCAAATGCGGCGCTATACCGTCAGATCATCCGTGGATTGTCCGCAACGGCGGCGGTTGGTCTTGACAGTTATAAGCAAGAAGATTTCGATGGCGAGCTGACAGCATCTGCGCTGCTTGGCCTGCGCTACAGTTTCTAAAGGGCAATTTTGCAATGTACGATCAATTTTACGGTCTCACCGGTCGCCCGTTTCAGCTGACCCCCGACCCGCAATATTATTTTGAAAGCGTTACGCATCGCAAAGCGTTGTCCTATTTGGGATATGGCCTGGCGCAGGGCGAAGGCTTCATTGTGATCACCGGCGAAGTTGGCGCGGGCAAATCGACGCTTGTCAGCCATCTCATGCAAACGGTCGACAAGTCGCGGCTGACAGCGGCGACGATCGTCACAAGCCAGCTGGACGGCCTTGATCTCGTCCATATGGCCGCGGCATCCTTTGGCATTGACACCCGGGGGCTGGATAAAGCTTCGACGCTGAAGAGCATCGAAAACTTTCTACATGCTGAAGCGCGCACTGGTCGTCGCTGCCTCTTGGTGGTCGATGAAGCGCAAAATCTGTCGATTGATGCGCTCGAAGAGCTACGGATGTTGTCGAACTTCCAACTGGGCTCGTCCGCTTTGCTGCAGATATTCCTTTTAGGTCAGCCCGAGTTTCGTGATTTGGTGCGCGATGCACCCGAACTGGAGCAGCTTCGCCAGCGCGTAATTGCGACGCACCATCTTGAGCCGATGCAGGCGAACGAAGTTGAACCTTATATCATCCACCGCTTGTCGCGTGCGGGTTGGAACGGCAATCC
>JBKBTH010000405.1:0-1853 GCA_046290915.1 Sphingorhabdus sp. | reverse complement strand
TGGATAACATTATGAATAAACCATTGAAGCAGCCAACATGGCGTAAACCCGCAGGAATGCTTGCGATATTGTTGATTATTTTGGTTTGGTCGGTGCTGATCGTCAGCGCGTCGGATTTTATTGGCCAACTGCACATTTTGGTGCAGAGCGTAATTTATCTGGTGGCTGGCATCATCTGGATTGCACCAATGCGGCCGCTGCTTATCTGGATGGAAACGGGATCGTTCCGCGCGCCACCTACAACCTGAATATCAGGGAAGTGGCGCGAGTGACGGGGCTCGAACCCGCGACCTCCGGCGTGACAGGCCGGCGCTCTAACCAACTGAGCTACACCCGCTAACTTGCGGTGGGGGCGCACTATAAGCGGCGCAAGATTCTGTCAACGGCATTTGTCATAAAAGGGCAATTTCCAGCAAATGAATTATAAACAGGTCCGTCTATCCCACGGTTTCAAATGTTACCGACGGCGTAGAAATTAACCCTACTCCGCCGACAAAATTTTACAAATTCCATTGGTATTCCTATGGTTTATATTGGTTAATCCGCTTTCCTGCCATTAACGGTTTCTTGACATAGTTTCGGCATAAGTCCGGCTATGACCAGTATATTATCTCTTCGACGCAATCCTCGCCCTGCCCGATTTTATCGGTCCGCGCTTGGCACGTCGCTATCGCTCTTGCTCCTTACGGTAAGCACGCCTGCGTTCGCAGCGGGCACTGTCGCGGGCACCGACATTCAAAACATCGCATCTGCAACCTTCGACGGTGCAAGTGGTCCTGTAACCATCGATTCAAACACCGTCGTTATCAAAGTTGACGAATTGCTCGATGTAACTGTCGTCACCACAGACCCGGGCGATATCGTTACAAACCCGGGCAAGACCGGTAACGTGCAAGCATTCCGCATCACCAATACAGGTAATGGTAACGAAGCATTCAATCTGGTTGCGAACACTGCCAATGGCGGCGACGATTTTGACCCCACGCTCCAACAGATCGTAATCGATAGCAACAACAACGGCGTTTATGACGCTGGCGTCGATGCCGTCTATGTCGCGGGATCAAATGACCCCGTTATTGCGCCAGACCAAAGCGCAACAGTGTTCGTCATTACGTCGACCCCTGCCGGCGTTGCCAATGGCAACAGAGCGAATGTCAGCCTACTGGCGTCTGCCGTTACAGGCACTGGTGCGCCCGGAACGACATTTGCAGGTCAAGGCCAAGGGGGTGGCGATGCCGTAGTTGGCTCCACCGGTGCCGATGGCCAAGCAGATGGCTTTCTTGCCGTTCAGGCTGCATCCGTTACGCTGACAAAGTCCGCAACCATTGCTGACCCATTTGGCGGTCAACGCCCAGTTCCAGGCGCTGTTGTGACTTACAGCCTTGTTGCGACGGTTTCTGGCACAGGCACTTTGAACAACCTCGCGATAAACGACCCTATTCCTGCGGGCGCTACGTATCAGCCTGGATCACTCGCGTTTCAGGTAGCTGCAGCGCCAGCAACAACATTGACCGACGCTGCGGACGCCGACGCTGGCAATTTCAATGGTACACGGGTTGCTGTGTCCGCTGGCAACGTTCCTGCGGGCGAAACACGTACAGTCACGTTCCGGGTTGTCATCCAATGATGCACGGTTTGATCCGGACTGCATTTTTCGCCGTATTTTGTGCTGCGATTGCACCTGCATATGCGCAAGGCCCGCTCCGTTTGGCGAGTGACGTATTTGTCGAACGGGACATTGCGAAGCCTGACGGCACCAAGGCAAAAATGCTGGAAGAGCCAAAAATGGTTGTTCCAGGTGACCAGCTTGTCTTCGTCGTTCGTTACAAAAACGTGGGAACGGCCACAGCCAG
>JBKBTH010000404.1:0-1854 GCA_046290915.1 Sphingorhabdus sp. | reverse complement strand
CTTGGCGGCGCGGGCTTCTTTGCGGGCAGCGAGCGCGGTTTCGATTTCCGCTTCAGTGATGATGGCGGCTTTGGGCCGGATGCGCAGGTCTGTGCGGTCTAGCGTCAATAGATTGAGACCCAGAACTGCGTCGATCTCTGCAATCGCCGCCAGTTGCTGTGCGACATCAACTTTTTTCAGGCCGATAAGGGTTTCCAGCGAGGTGATCGCAATGGCGGTGTTGAGGTCATCTTCAATAGCCGCTGCAAAGTCTTTCAGCGTTCCCAAAATCGCTGGAGCAACGTCACCCTGAACTTGTTTCAGGGTCTTACTTTCTGCCTCCGAAGAGTAAGATGCTGAAACAAGTTCAGCATGACCGGTTGGGGCTTCAGCATGACGATTTGGAGTTTCAGCATCACGGGCCTTGAGGGCAGACACAGCCATCACCATCCGCTTCAACCGCACCAACGCTGCCTGCAAACCTTCCCAGCTAAACTCCAGCTCACTGCGGTAATGCGCTTGCAGGCACATCAGGCGGTAGGCGAGGGGATGGAAGCCTTTGTCGATCAGCAATTGCACGCGCAGGAACTCGCCCGATGATTTGCTCATCTTGCCGCTGCGTTCGATAAGGAAGTTGTTATGCATCCAGAAACGTGCGCCGCTATGGTCGCTGCCGCAGCGCGCCTGATTTTGCGCGATTTCATTGGGGTGGTGGATTTCGCGATGGTCGATGCCGCCGGTGTGGATGTCGAACGGCAGACCAAGCAATGCCTCCGACATCACCGAGCATTCAAGATGCCAACCCGGCGCGCCTTTGCCCCATGGACTGTCCCATTCCATTTGCCGAGTTTCGCCCGCAGGCGTTTTGCGCCAGATCGCGAAGTCAGCGGCGTGGCGTTTGCCTTCGACCTCTTCGATGCGGCCTTCTCCGTCCTCGGTCTTGGCGCGCGCCAATGCGCCATAATTGGCAACAGTCGAGGTGTCGAAATACAGGCCGCTTTCGAGTTCGTAGCAATGCTTGTCGGCAATGCTTGTCGCATAAGCGATCATCGCGGGCACATAGTCCGTGGCAATCGACCAATGCGCGGGCTGGCGGATGTTCAGCGCCTTGATGTCATCCCAATAGGCTTGCGTATAATGCTTTGCGATGTCCCAAATCGACTGGGCCTTCTCCGCTGCCATCTTCTCCATCTTGTCTTCGCCTGTATCGGCGTCGTCGGTCAGATGGCCGACATCGGTGATGTTGATGACATGGGTGAGCTTATAGCCCTTGTAGGACAGCACGCGGCCAAGCGTGTCGGCAAAAACATAAGCGCGCATGTTGCCGATGTGCGGGTAATTATACACCGTCGGCCCGCAGGTATAGACCCGCGCCTCGCCATCATGAACGGGGGTAAAGGTTTCCAGTTGCCGGGTCAGGCTGTTGAAGAGTTTAAGCTCGGACATGTTTTGGCGATGCTGGAAATGGGTGCGGAGGTCAACCCACCTCCAACCTCCCACCGTCACGCTGAACTCGTTTCAGGGTCCTACTTTGTCCGCAGCTGTCAAAAAAATTAAGATGCTGAAACAAGTTCAGCATGACGGTGATTAATGTGCAAAAGAGCCGAATATCGGTCGGACGTCCATTTTGCATGATGCCGTCACCACAGCAGGCCGCGGCGTAATTCCCTATCGGCTTACATATTGTCGAGATTACAGCCGCGTTCCAATAATATCGGTCGAAGTGCACGATATGCAGCCGGTGTCTTGTTCAGCGGGATTGTGGGGTAAAGATGATGGATGATGTGATATTGCATGCCCGATGACCAGATATTGCCCATCCGGCTTTTGAATGCTCTGGTATCCTTATACCGTCCTGTTTCGGCGCCGGGATGA
>JBKBTH010000403.1:0-1856 GCA_046290915.1 Sphingorhabdus sp. | reverse complement strand
GTCCTTCCCATTGCTCACCCCCGAAATCGAGGCTGCTTTCGCAAGCCGCGTGGTGCGCGATGTAAATGGCCGCTTGGTGAGCGTTGACCAGCGCCCCGTCAATTTCGACCGTGAAACATCGCAGCGTATTCGCTGGGGCTTCAACGTGTCTGGCAACATCGGCCCGCCACCACCCCAGCGCGGACCTTTTGGTGGCCCTCCTGGTGCAGGCGGCCCTCCTGGTGCTGGCGGACAACGTGCCCCTGGCGCAGCGCCCGGAGCGGGCGGACCACGTAGTCCGGGTGCGGGCGCGCCTAGCGCTGGCGGCGCTGCTGCTACACCTGGTGCTGCCCCGCGCGGCCCACGTGCAGGCGGTGGTGGTGGCGGCCGTGGTTTCGGCGGCGGCGGTGGCGGCTTTGGTGGTGGCGGCGGTCAGCCAAGCCGCTGGAACATCGCTTTGTACCACACCTACCGTATACAGGAGGAAATCCTCATCCGTCCGGGCGTACCCGTGCTCGATTTGCTCAATGGCTCAGCCACCAATAGCAATGGCGGGGCGTCACGCCATGAGATCGAGCTTTCGGGTGGCCTGTTCCACAAGGGCTTTGGCCTGCGCCTGCAGGGCACGTACAAGAGCGGAACGACCGCCAACGGCACTGGCCTACCCGGCAGCAACGATCTGCGGTTCAGCGACCTTGCCGCCATCAACGCGTTTCTGTTCGTCAATCTCGATCAACAGGCACGCGTCGTGAAGGCATTGCCGTTCCTGAAGGGCAGCCGCGTGACATTCCGTGTTGAAAATATCCTCAATGACATTGTCGATGTACGCGACCAAAATGGCAATGTGCCGCTTGGGTATCAGCCGGGATATATTGACCCGCGTGGCCGGGTGTTTGAACTGAGCTTTAGAAAGCGTTTCTAACTTACGGCGTTACCCAACGCGCAATTTGCGCATCACGCGCCATGCAACGGCTTTGGCCCTGTTTTCCACCGGAAAACGGCCAGGTGCCTTTGGCCGCATGCCAACTTTGCGCAGGATGCTGTTGAATGCCCGCGCGTCGGCCTCGGCAAAGCTCCAATCGCTGCGCCATGTGATCGATAGCGAAATCGACACGTCTGGCCCGTTGCGCACGAAATGTGGCGCCATGACGGGTACGAACAGCGCTTCACCGGGCTTCAGGGGCCACGCGGTACCGCCTGCGGCCATGCTGTCGTGCCAGACAAGGTTGCGGTGCCCGCCCGTGTGATAGCCCTCGTGTGTTTCATCGGGGGCAAAGCGCGGGTCGCCTGCCGGAAACTGGGTCATCGCCTTTGTCCCGCGCAACTGAAGCAAGATATTGTGTTCGGGGTCGAAGTGATAGGGCGTCACCGCGTTCGGACTGGACACAAAGACGAATGCCTGCGGCTTCATCATTCGCCCGGTCTTTTGTTCGATATGCGGTCGAAGCTCCGCCAGCATACCCATCAACAGTTTTTCATATTCGGGCATTTGTTCGATGTTTTTCAATACCGCCCAACTGCCGCTGCTTTCGGCGTTGCGGATGGTATCGCCAATGCTCAGGCCATTGGCGGGTACCAACGCCGGGTCAATGCCAACGGGCAGATCGCCCTTATTATACTCAACCGATGCAGCGGGCAGCGTCTCCCCCAATTCTGCCAGCGCATCTATCGTCAGCAACGGGTGATCGTGCATCTGGTGCAGCAATTTGTGCGGCGTTTCGGGGTAATGTGCGGCGAAATGCTGCCGCGCGGCGGAATCAAATATAACGGTCATGGCTGGTCCTTCATGTCGTCATGGCTTTGGCCGTGCTGTGATGCGCGGGCATTATTACGGGTCAATTCTGCGTTTAGCAGTTTGCCGAAAATCGTACGGCGGC
>JBKBTH010000402.1:0-1860 GCA_046290915.1 Sphingorhabdus sp. | reverse complement strand
AACCGAACGCATATTTTCCTGAAGCGCAGCGGCCACAACCTGCTGACGCTGTTCCCGGCGGGGCTGGTTGTAGTTTTTAACGCTGTGCGCACCTTGCGCCTTCAACCGCCGGACATGCGCGAGGGCATCATCAAGACCATTGATTTCGGCATACACATCAGCGGCCTTCGCGCCATAGACGATCTCGCCAGTCGAGAAAGAACGCGGCCCGACAATGAGACCAGCCCGCTGCATTTCCACCGCCGGAAACACCGTCGCGGCGCTGCTTGATGGATCATGCCGCGTGGTGATACCCATCGCGAGGTTGAGCATATTCACCCAGTTTTGCTGCGGCGTCATTTCGTCGACGCCATGCGGACCATGGGCGTGGGCATCAACAAGGCCCGGAATGATCGTCTTGCCGATAACATCAACAGTCTTTGCGTCAGCAGGAATCGGGAAGTCTCCCGCCTTGCCAACAGCTTTGATGCGGTCATTCTCGACCAAAATAACGGCATTGTCGATGATCCCGCCATCCTTGTCAGCCATCGTCACAACGCGTGCGCCTGTGAAAGCGACGAGACCAGTTGGACGATCCGCCTTCACCGTCATCGAGAGCGAAATGCCATCGTTGGGGGGCGCGAATTTCACGGGCTTGGCGTCCTTTGCCAGCGGGCCATTGGGGTAAAATGCATTGGTTTGTGCAGTGTAAAGCGTCGGCCCAAGTGCCCAATGCAATGCATCGCCATTGCGGCTCCAATGCATATAATCCGCACCGCCCTTGCTGACTTTCACCACGGGAAGCGCGCTGCCCGACGACGACGCAGTTACTTCCTGCGTGCCCGGCATCAACGGCATTACAAATGCTTCGTAGTTCTGGCGGAACGCAAAGTTGTTCCCGTCTGGCGATACTTCATAAATCGTCGTCAGTTCGCCGCTTGCATGGCTTCGCTTGGCTTCACCACTCAGATCCACGCTGACAAGCAAGCGTTTGTTGGCGCCCGACTCAGTATAAAAAATCCGGTCATTGCTGGCGGCAAAATGGGGCGTGGTTCCACTCGAGGTAACGCGGACAGCATTTCCGCCTGTCGTGGCTATCCGGTAAATGCCGGGCTGATCGGAACGCAAAGGAGAAGTCAGGCCGCCGCCCTCCTGCTTTTCAAACAAGATTGTCTTGCCATCTGGCGAGAAGCGCGGACGCGCATAATGACCGGGCTGCGTCGTCACGTTTTTAGCCGTGCCGCCCGATGCGCCAACGGTCTGGATGTGGCCAAGGCCCTTATCAGTCCAATTCACAAACGCGATGGTCTTCCCGTCGCGCGACCATGTCGGATATGCTTCCATCGCCGTGTTGGCGGAGGTCAAACGCCGCGCTGCGCCGCCCGTAGCAGGCTTGAGCCACAATTTACCCATCGTTTCGAACAACACGGTCCGGCCATCGGGCGAAGTAACCACGCCGCGTGGCATGTGAGTCTGGAACTCGGCAGGCGCGACTTCGATAAGCGGACGTGGCGGATCAATAACATCGCGCGTGTCCGAAATGCGGAACGGGATTTCGCTCGATGCGCCGCTCGGCCAATCGACCTTGCGCATCTTGCCGCCGGCCCAGAAGTAAATGGTCTTGCTGTCGGGTGACCAGTCCATATTGGGATACACGCCGGTAACGGCCCATGTTTCCTGAACATCCTGATCCAGCGCATCATAAATCTTGCGTTCTTCGCCGGTTTCCAAATTTTTCACATAAAGTTTTGATTTGGTCCGTTCGCGGCGAACGAAGGCGATTTTCTTCCCGTCGGGTGATGGCGTTGGGCGCACGGAACCACCGACACCGGAAACAGCGGTTTCGGTTTTGCCGGTTTCGATCTCATAGCTTTCAATGTC
>JBKBTH010000401.1:0-1868 GCA_046290915.1 Sphingorhabdus sp. | reverse complement strand
ATACCCTACTTGAGGACGGCCCGGCCAATCCGGACCAGATCAAGCGGTTGACGCGCGCGGGCATGGGGGTGTGCCAAGGCCGTCGCTGCCGCGATCAGGTGGCGATGTTGCTTGCAATTGAGGCGGACAAGCCATTCGGCTCAATCCCGCTCGCCAGCCACCGAGCGCCTGTTCGTCCGCTGCCGCTCAAGATCCTCGCGGAATGGGATGAACCAGCAGAAATGGACGCAGCATGGGACGTCTGGTTCGGCATCCCGACCCAATGGGTTCCTGTCGAGGACATTGGCACCCCTTATCAGGATGAGCATCGCGAAATGCTGTATACAGGTATGTACAAATGAGCGGGTCGGAAGTTGTCATTGTCGGCGGCGGCGTCACAGGCTTAAGCGCCGGTTGGTGGCTCGCGCGGTCAGGCGTTAAGGTTACCGTACTCGACAAGTTTATCGTCGGTTGGGAAGCATCTGGACGTAACGGCGGGGGCGCATCGCATTATGCCAGCCCCTTGTTTGATGAAGAACAGCGGATGTGGCCGCAAATGGATGAACTGCTCGGCTACCCGACCGAGCATCAAAAAGGGCGCATCCTGATTGCGATGACGGAGCGGCAGTGGGAGCAATATCGCTTCGTTGCCGAACGTCACAAGCGGCTTGGCCATCCCGTCGAATTGCTTGACGTAAAGCAGGTGCAAGAGGCAGTACCGCTTGCAGGCGATAACTGTCTTGGCGGTGTGCATTATAAATTTGGCGGCCATGCCAACCCGCAGCGCAGTGTGCAGGCTTATGCATGGGCGTTGCAGGATCTGGGTGGGAAGATCGTCCAGCACAGTCCGGTGACCGGATTTGAAACCGCTGGTGGCAAGGTAACGGCCGTGAAGACTGCGAACGCAACCTATGGTTGTGACGCCGTCGTAGTTGCGGCCGGCCCGCAAATTCCGCAACTGATGGCGCAGCTTGGCGTCAAAGTGCCATTGGCGGCAGCCCGCGCGGAAATGATTATTACTGAGCCTGCGCCAATGATGCCGCTTGGTGGTGTTGACGGACATAAAATCTATGGGCGTCAAACGATGCGGGGAAATCTGGCTTATGGCGGCGGCCCGCATGAATGGCTTGATATGGACGCAGATGGTCCCGCCGCGCGACCATCCACGCCGCTGGCCCGCAACCTTGCGAAGCGATTGGCGGAAATGCTGCCAAAGGCCGCGCATCTGAATGTCATCCGCAGTTGGGCTGGGATCATCGAAAATTCCCCCGACGGCCGTCCAATCATCGACCGTCTCACCAGCCCCGACAATGTTGTGGTCGCGTCAATGTCGAGCGTCGGTTTTGGTCTATCACCAGCGTCGGGCCATGCGATCCGCGATTTGGTGATCGACGGGAAATGCTCGTTTGCGGACATCGATATTCTCAAACTATCGCGTTTCGACAATCTCGAGGCCGATTGGCGCGAAAAGCGCGGGTGGATGCCGATTTCATGAGCCGATATTCGGCTTTCGGATTGCTGCGCGGTGCCTTTAACGGGCAAAAGCATTGGCAGCCTGCGTGGCGCGATCCGGAGCCTAAGGCGCATTATGATATCATCATCATCGGTGGCGGCGGGCACGGGCTGGCGACGGCCTATTATCTTGCCAAGGTCCACGGCCTGAAAAACATCGCGGTGCTGGAAAAAGGCTGGATCGGCGGCGGCAATACCGGGCGCAACACGACAATTGTCAGGTCCAACTATCGGCTAAAGCCATTGCACGACCTGTTCGAATTCGGCCTGAAGATGTGGGAGCATCTCAGCGACGAGCTGAATTACAATGTGATGTTCTCTCCCCGCGGCGCGATGTTTCTGGGCCACAGCGACGCCGATATGACCGAGCTTGCAGA
>JBKBTH010000400.1:0-1874 GCA_046290915.1 Sphingorhabdus sp. | reverse complement strand
CGGATGAGATCACGTCCTATGCCTTTTCTTTGTTGGTCAGATCGCACTGACATTTGCCAAATATGAAGCACATCTTCATATAACTCAGCAGTCAAGAAGCCGGCGGTGATATTCTGATCACCATCCGCAATCCATACTGTACCCTGTCGGATAAGCATTTCATGGCGTTCGGGCGAAGTGACTATGTCGTCTGCGATCCAGCTAAGTTCCGGAATTTGACGAAACGTTTCGCCGCTGGAACGTTCAATTTCTCGCAAAGCTATCGCGTCAACCTTTGTGGCCGGTCTAATCGTCTGCATGTGCTGCGGGGTAGCCCGCCATCAGAACGTCTGCAACGTTGTCGTGTCCTAATAGTCCGCTTTACGTGCTGGTCGATTGAAAAGCTGCCCGTCCGTTCCCGGCCCATTTGCGGTCATATTGCTTTGCGCCCTAGGGCACGATTTTCATTATAAGTAGAACGTCGCCATGAGCGGACATTCTATGACTTCTAAATGAATTGAATTTTCCAATGTTGCATGGTGCATATTGACTCCATGCCGGCAGTATTGGGCTACCCATAATCACAAGTTCCGCCGACCAAGCTCTGGTCGCACACTTTTAAATGTAATCCATCATTTCGAGTGAGGTCGCGCAAGCTCGGCGGTACACGTTTATAAAATGGGTTTTGGCTAAAACAACTGCTCGAACGTAAGGCCCGCATGTGCCACAAGCCGGTCGACTAACTTGTCACCTAAAATCGTTGCCGGCGTCCAGAAGCCACCCGCCACGTCATCAGGAACATCTTTGGCGAGGCAGGCCGCAGCCTGAGACAGCATCTTTGCGGTTGATCCATAGCCAGGATCTCGGTCTCCCGTCACGCGGCATCGGATGGTCTCCCCCTTTACAGTTGTGCCGAGGAAGACAATGTCAAATCCGCCCTGCAGTTGCGCCTTTTCAGTTGGCCCTTCGCCTGGTTTTGGAAGAACAGCAGTCTCCAGCAACCACCGGATTGGTGGCACAGCCAAACCAATCATAAGGGCATTCACACCCCAATGCATCGCTTGGGCCTTCCGCTTACCGGAACCGCCTTCACCCGTCACCACGGCTTCCTCGTACTTGAATTCGACACCGTAGCTGTTGTTGGTTAGAGCGTTGGAACGATGCACCACCCGTGTGTTGATACCCGCCATGATGAAGGGGGCGATCCAGCCGCCATAAGCATTGTCGTATGCGATTTTCACGGCCGGCTGCGCGATTGAAAACCTATGGTTTGGTGGGCACAGGCTGTAAGGGTCTTTAAGCTCGTGCCGCAGGTCGGCGTCGTTTACCGCTTCCTTGACCATGTTAATCATGCTCGCAATGGTACCGCCTGACGCCCCACCCTTCATATTTACGACGCGCATGTCGACTCGGTCACAAGCGTGGCCGAATTGTTCCAATGCGTTACGTTGTAGGAAGTGGACACCCAGATCGGACGGGATGCTGTCAAAACCGCAACAGTTTACGATCCTCGCGCCGCTATTAACTGCATCCGCCTCGTGCCGTAATTGCATTTTGCGTATCCACTGAGGTTCTCCCGTCAGATCGCAATAGTCGGTGCCTGTCTTGGCGCAGACGCTCACCAGCACATCTCCGTACAGCGCATATGGACCAACGGTTGACATGACAACCTTGGTTTGGGCGCACATTTGCCTCAGTGCTTCCTCATCGGCAGCGTCGGCGACAATAAGTTCAATGTCTGACAAACCTACCGCATCGCGGACTTGCTCAAGCTTACTGAGCGAACGACCTGCGATTGCCCATTTGATCGATCCATCGGCGAACTGCTCATGCATGTAGCGCGTGACGATCTGGCCAACGAAACTCGTCGCTCCGTACACAATGATGTCGAATTT
>JBKBTH010000399.1:0-1904 GCA_046290915.1 Sphingorhabdus sp. | reverse complement strand
TGCTGCCAGGGCCTTGTAGACGTCGGCTGTCGTAAGCACGAATTTGGTGCCCTCGTTCGACTGCGCAAGCGCCAGGCCATCAATGCCAACCTGAACTTCAATTATGTCCTTAACGCCGTTCTTCTGGCAATTTTCGAACTCGCTTTTTTTCATGCGGCGTGAAGCATTTGCAATGTCTGGCGTTTCTGCGCCTATGCCTTTGCAGAATTGTTCAATCCCGCCGCCGGTGCCAGTCGATTCCAGAACCGGCGATTTGCGTGATGGATCTGCTTTAGCGAACGCTTCGGATGCTGCCTTAGCAAAGGGAAATACAGTCGACGAACCCACAATGCGGATTTCCTGACGCGAGCCACCGGCGGCTCCACCAGTGCTGGCTTGGTCATTACATGCTGCAAGCGCGAGCGCGCTGATGGCAACAAGTGAAATTTTCTTGATCATAACGGATCTCCCCATGGTGGATTCGACACAGAATAAACTGCGCTCTCGGCGCCATTAGCGAGTTCAGATGGCTGATAAATGACTCTTGTGTTACATTATTGTGACGTTCCCGCTGGCGCGACGGGAAGCAATATCGACACCGTTGTTCCTTTGCCCACAGTGCTGCGGATTTCGAGATGCCCTCGGTGCCGGTCAACAATATGTTTCACCAGGCTAAGCCCCAGCCCCGTACCTCCAACCAGGCGGCTGCGCCCTGAATCCACTCGATAAAAACGTTCGGTCAGGCGCGGCAAATGTTCAGGTGCAATTCCGTCGCCTTCATCCGCTACAGCGAAGTTTAGCATCGCGCCCGATCGCGACGAAATGAGAGAGACCAGCACTGGCGTGCCGTCTTTTCCATATTTCATGGCGTTGTTCAGAATATTATTGGCCAATTGCCGCAATTGACCCGCATCGCCAATCACAGCAGGCAAATTTGCAGAAATGTCGACAGCGATATCTGCCCCCCGGTCCTTTTGACTGTTGCGCAGTTGGTCTACAGTTTCGACAACGATCTGGGCAAAATCAACGGGGGTTTGCGGTGGATCATATTTTTCCGCTTCAATGCGGCTGAGCGACATCAAATCGCGGACCAATGCCTGCATTCGATCGGTTTCTTTTGCCATGATGCCCAAAAATCGACCGCGTGTCGCCGGATCGTCGCCAGCAGCCGGATCATCCAATGTTTCGATGAAGCCTTTTATGGCAGCAAGCGGCGTCAACAGTTCGTGGCTGGCGTTGGCGACAAAATCGACGCGCATTTTTTCAGCAGCCTGCGTGCCACTGCGGTCGGCCAAATGGACGATTTTTTGTCCCGGCCCCATTGTTTGGATACGCATGTCCCACAGCTGGTTTTTTTGACCGATGCCCGTAAGCTTTATGGGGTGGCCGCTGTGATGCGCTTCAGGGTCAGATAGCCGTTCAATTGCCCCGGCATGCCGAAATGCCATCCGGACATTTTGGCCGACAATATTGCCACCCAACAAGCGCAACGCAACCACATTCGCAGCCGTAACGCGCGCGTTTTCAACCATCAATATGGCATCGGATGATGCATCGATGAATGCCTGCAGCTGGGGATGTGACGTAATTGATGCGGCATCGATAGCGCGCGGTCCGTCTAGCCTAGGCGTATCGATAACGGCTTCGTCATAGTCCTGCCCTTCGGCCACAACGAACAAAGCGATCAGCATTGAGACAAATACAACCAAGATGCGTTCTGCTGCACCGAGCATTTGGCCGGCAAACACGGCGCCCACAAAAGCAAGGCCAAAGGCAAAAAGTACGCGGGGAGATAACCAACTGTTCAAACTATTGATCCGTCCATGTCAGCCCGATCTGTGGCAATCGCTTGTTAGCTATTGCCGGCTACACTGTCCCACATATAGACGCAGCTTTTCCGTGCAAGCATCCACGATGGAAAAACG
>JBKBTH010000398.1:0-1924 GCA_046290915.1 Sphingorhabdus sp. | reverse complement strand
AAGCGCGCTGTCGCGACCATTGGCGTTGGAAAACAGATTGCGCCCAGTGTCCGCATCCACCACCGATTGATGTATGTGCATCGCACTGCCCGGTTGGCCAGCCATGGGGTTGGCCATGAAAGTCGCATAGACGCCATGCTGTTTGGCCACGGCCCGCACAACGCGTTTGAAAAGAAATACCTGGTCGGCAAGCTTCAGCGGGTCGCCGTGGATGAAGTTTACTTCAAGCTGGGCAGCGCCCATTTCGTGGATCATCGTATCGATGTCGAGACCCATCAACTCACAGTCATCGTAGATATGATCGATGATGTCTTCATACTCGTTCATCGCTTCGAGGCCATAGGGCTGGCTGGCGGTTTCCGCCCGTCCGCTTGACCCAGTTGGCGGCACAAGCGGAAAATCGGGATCGACATTCTGGCTTACGAGATAAAACTCAACCTCAGGCGCCATAATGGGCTTCCACCCGCGACTGGCGTAAAGACCGAGGATCTTCTTCAATATCGTCCGGGGCGCGATTTCCACTTCAGTCCCATCACCGTGCAGGACGTCGGCAATCACAAATGCTGTTGGCGATTTAAAACCGGGCGCAACGCAAATAGTGTCTGGGTCAGCGATCAGGATTTTGTCCGGATCCTTGTCCCAAATGTCTTCGATGTCTTCGGGGTAATGGCCGTCGATCGTGCAGATGAAGACGCTACCGGGAATACGGAGCGACTTGTCGCGGACAGACGAAAGGAATTTTTTGGCCGGCAAAACCTTGCCGCGCTGCACGCCGTTAATGTCGGGAACGATGCACTCGACCTCATCGATCTTGTGCTCGGCTATCCAATTGGCGAGATTTACGGTCATAAAACGATATGTGCGCAGACCGACTTGAAAAGGTCAAGCCAGCCCGCGCACATCGATGATATCAATTTACGGTTTTAGAAGCCGTAGCTGAGCGAAAATACGACGCCTGCCGTGCTATCTTTGAAGGCAAATACCGAACGACGGTTGGTGTCGACATAAGATGCGCCAACGGTAAAGCCTGCAACAGCAGCAGTCAGACCAAGTGTCCAATCGACCTTTTCGTTACCAGCAGTGAACGCGCCATCTTCAATGCCCATTGAGCCAACAATCGAAATTGGTGAGTCAGGCAATGCGATAGAAGCATTAGTGCCGAAATAGACATTATCGGTGTTGCCGGTGTTGTCCTGGCTTGGAACATAGCTCAATTGGACGCCAACCGTTGCAGGACCGACGGTCGAACCAAGCTTACCGGTCAATTCAAGATAGTTGAAGCTGGAGACGCCTGGATAGACATAATAGGTCGCACCAATGTCGTAGGTCAGCTCTTCACCGCCCGCAAAACCAGCATACAGATCGACTTCCAAGTCATCGCCAGCGTTTTCAGCGAGATTTGAACCCCATACGCCAGCATAGAGACCGGACTCGTGCTTGACGGTCAAATATGGCTGAAGAGCAAAGCCCTTATCCGAGAGCGATACGCCGCGGAAACGATAGTCCGACACCAAAGCGGCGCCGCCCGAAACAGTGATAGGACCAGCAGCTTCTTCTGCCGCCTCTTCTTGGGCGAAAGCAGGAACTGAAATGGCCATCGCGCTCATTGCGACGCTCATTGTTGCCAGCTTTAAAATGGATTTACGCATAAACTTACCCCTTCTTAGGTGCACTAAAAACTGAACCGAAAGCGAGCGCATTGCGCTACCTTCGGCAAATACCGTTCTATCCCGCTAAATCCAAATGCCTGCGCAATACCGATATGTATCGGTTTGCGCTTTATTGTGCAGGTGCACACAAACATCAAAAACAGCAGCAGGCAAGCAATTTTGTGTCAATGACCTTGTCCTTTTTCCCCAATGTGACAAAACCGTCACAGTCTTTGCACACGATTGCCATATCGTGCGCGGGCGTGATCACTTCA
>JBKBTH010000397.1:0-1929 GCA_046290915.1 Sphingorhabdus sp. | reverse complement strand
AATTCTTCGCCCTTGGCGAGCATATCCGCGATGCGCTTATGCGCAGCATCGCGGCCGGTCAGCATCTTACCGTTTAGCAGCAAGCGGTCGCCCTGTTTCCAGCTGGCGACAGTTTCAGGGGTCAGCGTATCCAGATCAACGCGGATTGCGGCGGCGTCAGGTTTCCAGTCCACCTTAGGCCATTCATCGAGCTTCGGCGCCTCCAGATAGGCAGGACCCGAACCATTGAGTGTGAAATGCGCATGACGCGTTGCCGCGCAATTGGGGATCATGGCAACAGGCTTACCTGCGGCATGACATGGTGCATCCATGATTTTCACATCCAGAATGGTCGAAAGCCCGCCAAGCCCTTGCGCGCCAATGCCAAGTGCATTGACCTTGTCAAAGATCTCGATGCGCATTGCCTCGATGTCATTTTGCGGACCGCGCGCTTTTAATGGCCCCATATCAATGGGCTCCATCAACGCTTGCTTGGCCAGCAAGACGCAATGTTCGGCGGTCCCGCCGATGCCAATGCCCAACATGCCGGGTGGGCACCAGCCAGCGCCCATTTGCGGCAACATCTCAACAACCCAATCGACGATATTGTCCGATGGGTTCATCATCTTGAATTTCGACTTATTCTCGCTGCCGCCACCCTTTGCCGCGACATCAACCGAAACTTTGGCACCCGGCACGAGGTCGACATGCAGGACGCATGGCGTATTGTCTTTGGTATTGCGCCGCGTGAAAGCGGGATCGGCAAGGACCGACGCACGCAATTTGTTTTCGGGGTGCAGATATGCGCGACGCACGCCTTCGTCGATAACATCCTGAAGCGAAGCCGACGTATCCTCCAGCCGGCAATCCATCCCCCATTTAACGAAGACGTTAACAATGCCTGTGTCCTGACAAATGGGCCGATGCCCCTCCGCGCACATCCGGCTGTTGGTCAGGATTTGTGCAATAGCGTCCTTGGCAGCCGGTGACTGCTCCGCTGTGTATGCATCACCCAATGCCCGGATATAATCCATGGGGTGAAAATAGCTGATATATTGCAACGCGTCGGCGACGCTGTCGATCAAATCGGAATTGCGGATGGTGACGGTCATATGGGGCCCCAGTCTGGAAATAACCCCACGCCATTAACGTCCTGCCGGGTTGATTCAAGCTTCATTCCGGATTGGTATCGGCAAGTTCGAAGCCATTTGTTCATCTACCGTTAAAATTACACAATACGTTTTTTAAGTGGAGTTTTGATTTAAAATTCAATCTGTCCAAAAATATCGTCCGCTTAAAGTTGGATTGAACATCCCCATAAGTTGAACCGAAAATTGGGAAAATTATAACATTTAATTCGGAAACAAACACTCCATAATGGGCTTATCACAGAAGAGATTGACGATTTTAGACGGCTTCAAACTGTCAAAATATAGATCGATATACCTCATTACTGTGTAATTAATTTATGGAGAACATCATGTTACGTATTCTAAAGAACATCATGTTACGTATTCTAACTAGTGCCAGTCTTTTGGCCTTAGCCTCAGCGTCAGCGTCAGCGATGGCGCAAAGCACCGATGCCACCATAGGATCAAGCGTCGATACGCAAGCAACTGTCCAGACGGGAACGACGACGCCGGACGCATCTGTGCAAGCCTCACCCGCGCCTTCCGCGGAAACGCGTACGGTAACCGTGCAAAAGCTCGTAGAGGCGGAATTCCCGACCTATGACGCCAACAACAATGGTAATTTGGAATCCGCCGAGTTCAGCAGCTGGGTATTGGCGCTTTATGAAGCCTCAGGTGACGCAAACGCACCTAAGGATGCCGCGGCCAAAGCCACTTGGTCAAAGGCTGCATTTGCCACAGCCGACTCGGACAAAAATAAGCTGGTAACGAAGGCGGAAATGAACATCTTTCTTGCTGGCTGAATCATTCTCTTCCCTGG
>JBKBTH010000396.1:0-1934 GCA_046290915.1 Sphingorhabdus sp. | reverse complement strand
CCGCGTTCCGCCGCGCGCGGTGGAATATGCTCTCGAGCTACGCGGAATGCGACCGTCGCTGCCGATAGCTGCCCGCGCGTTCCTGTCATCAAGTCCAATTCATCGCCAAAGCTGGCCTGAAGGCTTTTTAGCGCGCGCATGCGATCAACTGCCGAAGGATGCAGGCCATGGTCGGCGCTATTTGCGGCGCCACGGCGTAGGTTACCGATTGCGCTTGCTTCGATGTCGACAAACACGGCGCGGGTATCGATTCCGTTTTGGCGCAATTCCTTGGCGGCTTGCGCGATAACCGGAATGGCCACGGGACAACTATCTGTGCAGCGTGCGTACCCGAAATATAACAGCGTCCAGCGCCCCTTGAAATCCTTCTCGCTTACTTCGCGGCCGGCCAAGTTTGAAAAGTTGAACGCACCGCCCAATTGATCTGGGTTTGGCGGAAGATGTCCGTAGGCGTGTCCAACCTCTGCCCGCTCACTTGGTTTGACAACATGCGCAGCATCAAGGCCGTTTGACCCGGCCAACGAAAAGCCGCTTGCCAAAAATACGATAGGAGTACTCATGTCACGACGATCCTTGTGTCTATGATGCCACGACCACCGTCTTGAACTTGGCCAGTGATCCAGTTGAGGAAACGCATCCGGACGGGAAAAACGCCCTTTGCAGTTACTTTGATAATGATGTCGCGGCGTTGCGCGGTAGAGATTACGAACGGGCGGTTCGCCGCTTGCAGCAAGGGCACGTTCCATGGTTCCAATCCAAGCGCACATCCGTCCATCCCATGGCAAACACCCGGTAGCGCTATGGTCGTTTCCAATACGGAATAGCTGGCATTGATCAGACGAATCAAAATCGTCTGGCCAACTTTCGCCTGAATAACCGCCCGTGGGTCAGTGGTCGTCTTGTTATTGAAAACGCCGCTCAACAGGAAGTATTTCGGATCAAAACGGTTCAACCCGACATCTTCTCCGCACATGCCGGCACTGTGCTCCATTTCATGCCAACGTGGATCCATATCGTCGACACACCAGATTTTTTCGACGTCATATTTCGGACCGCCGGTGAATAATGTGCCTGGACCTTCAGGTGGATCAACGATCAGCGGCCCGAACATGCCCATTTCGAAATGCAACGGCGTGTTACGATGGCAGTGGTAGAAAAATGTGCCAGCGCGGTGCGGTCTGAATTGATATGTGTAGCGCGCATTCACCTCAAATGACACGTGGCCGACACCGTCGTTGACAGTCGTTGGCTCAATGCCGTGATGGTGCAGCGTGTGTGCGTTCTTTTTCGGGTCAAGCGTGCTGTGCACGATTTGTCCCTGACGAAAGCGCATCAAAGGTGACGGATATGTCGGCAGCCGAAGCGCAGGCGTTGCGGCCAGCGGATCGCTGAATGTCCATACTCTGATTTTTTTGCCATCAGGCGTTGGCAGGTCAAGGCTGACATCCATATGCCGCTCGACTTTAACGTCGGGCTTTACCCGGTCAGGGGTCGGAAAATTGGATTCCTGAAAGACGTTGCAGCCAAAGGTAGCGTATGTCACCTCGCCTTTAACGCCGGTTCTTTCCCAATCGGCAGCTGTTTGCATGATAAAATTCCTAAAATTGAATAAGAGTGGGTATTGATCGGGCGCTTACAGCGCGCCGGTCATTTCCCAGTGAGTAACGAGGCCCTGCGGATAGTTTCCGCCCGCCGCCGTTTGGGACATTTCGGTATGGCAGTGCATCACATAGCGCATTGGGAATGGCTCATCGACCGGAGGCCAGATGATGGTGTCGCCTGGTCGTTCGAACGGCAGCAATAAATCCTGGCGTGAGAGCGGCGGCAGTGGCCATGCATCAAGTTCATATGACGCCGCAGCGCAAACGACAGCGCCGCTGGCGTTTGAATCGGACAGTTTGAATACATGGTTGCCATGAATGTGCGGCGAATGG
>JBKBTH010000003.1:0-24331 GCA_046290915.1 Sphingorhabdus sp. | reverse complement strand
TTGGGGGGCAGCCTCGGCCACGCGGGCGACATACTGGTCAAGGATATCCAAATGCTCGGAAGTACCCTCACCGTCGGACCAATCCCCTCCCGCCGCCATGCTGCCCAGCTTTTGGATATCCGCCCCAAAAAACGGTTTCCCCATGAGGACCATCTTGAAGCCATTATAATTGGCTGGATTATGGCTGCCGGTTATTTCAATGCCGCCATCTACGCCATCCAGAACGGCTTCGGCGTAATATAGCATCGGCGTTGGCCCCATGCCGATGCGGACAACGTCAACGCCGCTGTCGTTCAATCCTTTGACGAGCGCCTCTTCCAACATCGGCGAGCTTACCCGGCCATCATAACCCACAGCCGCCTTTTTGCCGCCCGCGCGCACCAGGCACGTGCCGAAACCGCGACCAATGGCATAGGCATCCGCCTCGCCAAGTGTTTCACCAATGATACCGCGAATGTCATACTCACGCAGCGATGTCGGATGGAAATTATGGGTCATGGGATTTCCTGTTTTGGTGTGGGAGTAGGTTGGCGATTACAGCCGTTTGTTGTTCAAATCATCTAACAAAAGATCGCGCGCTTTGTTCAACGCGGAGGCGTGAGCATTGTTGCCGCCCGTGTCCGGGTGGTTTTGTGAAATTAAAGCGCGGTGCCGTTCGCGAATGCGCTCGGCATTATCGAACCGTGAAACGCCGAGTAGAAAACGCGCCTCATCAAGCGCCGCCTGATCATTCACATTCGGATTTTTGCCCAATAGCCGCCATGTCATCCCGCGATACCAGGTCGCGGCAACGGCGATGGCGCCGACGCCAAGCAGAAGACTTCCGCGCGCGGCCAGAAAAGCGCCGCCAATGCCAAGCAATATCGGCGGTAATTGCTGCGATTGCAGCTTTTTCTTCCACACCGCCCACGCCAGCGCGGCGATAATAAGGAGCCCGAGAAAAGCCATTAAACGAGCGCGGCACTCTGCAGTTCGGGAAGGGCAAGGCCAGTAACGAGTTCGCGCAATTCCTGCCGCGCAACAATATGCGCAGTCGCCAGCTGACCCAAATGGCCCTTGTCGATCAGCGTCAAACCCGACGGGAACAGCTCACGATAAATCACACGCTCATTCAAACCAGGTACTGAGCGGAAACCGACGCGCTTGGACAATTCAGCGATGGCATCCGTCATGCGCTGCTGGTTACGCGCTTCCATATTGTGAAGTCGGTTGCGCACCACGATCCAGTCAATGGTGACCCCATCGGCCTTGGCGCGTTCTTTGCGCGCTTCCCAAATTAGCTCGGCATAAAAGCTTAGTTTGCGCACTTTGAAACTCTCGGCATCGACTTGGCCAATAAGGTCGAAGTCGACGAAGCTGTCGTTGATAGGCGTGACCAGCGTATTGGCCCGCGTTGCAACAAAGCGGGCATATTTGTCATCGCGGCCCGGCGTATCAAAGATCAGGAAATCATTCTTGGCACCCAGTCGCTCGACCTGCCGCTCAAGTGTTGCCTGCGAGTCATGCTCAAACACTTCAAAGGTTGGCATCGGCAGCGTGATGCGGCGTCGCGCAATTGTGTCGCGCCGGTTCTCAAGGTAACGAAACATCGTCCGTTGGCGTGAATCCAGGTCAATGCATGCAACGCGTGCGCCGCGCGATGCGAGGGCAATTGCGACATGGACTGCCGTGGTCGATTTACCTGTTCCGCCTTTTTCGTTAGCGAAAACAATGTGATGTGCCTTGACCATATTCCCCCGACTTTGCCCCAAATAATTTGCGCCCGACATTTGCCTTGAAAAGTCGTCACGCTGTCCCGCATAGGCGGGTTCGCTCAAAGCCATTAAACAAGGCCGCCGATACGTGCAAACCATCAATCAACTTGACTCATTAAGGCACAATGTTTCCCTTTTACGAAAAGAGAGGGGCCGCATTGCGCTCGTTCCGACCATGGGGGCGTTACATGACGGTCATATGGCACTCGTCGACAATGCGCGGCGACATGCCGATGCGGTTGTGGTGTCTATCTTCGTGAACCCGACCCAATTCGGCCCGAATGAGGATCTCGACGCTTATCCACGTACGATTGAGCGTGATTCGGAACTGTTGAGCGCTGCGGGCGTAGATATCTTATGGGCGCCAACGGCAGCGACAGTTTATCCGCAGGGTTTCGTGACCAAGGTCCATGTCGATGGCCCAAGCCGCGGATATTGCGGCGGCGCACGCCCAGGGCACTTTGATGGCGTTGCGCTTGTTGTCGCGAAGCTTTTCAATCAGGTTCAGCCCGATGCCGCGCTTTTTGGCGAGAAAGATTTTCAACAACTCGCCGTCATCCGACAAATGGCGCGCGATCTGGATTTCGATTTGGACATTATTGGCGTTCCCATTGTGCGTGACGCAGACGGCCTCGCACTGTCGTCGCGCAACGCATATCTGACGCCTGAACAAAGAGCGGCAGCCTTGGCCTTGCCACGTGCACTTGAAGAAGCAGCGCGAGATATTCGCGGCGGTAAAGCTGTACCCAAAACGCTTGCCGCCGCGACTGCAAAGATATTGGCGGGCGGTTTTGACCACGTCGACTATTTCGCGCTCGCCGACGCGGTAACGCTTGAGGAACTGCACGCCTTTGATGGTCGGGATGCCTGGTTGCTGGCGGCGGCAAAGATAGGCAAGACGCGCCTTATCGATAATTTAGCGATGTAGCGTGCAACCCCGCTTTGGCGCGATTATGTTGGGTAAAACTCTTACCGTAGAGGGACGCGGGTGCAGCTTATAACCCGGGCCGCAGAAAAGTTTCGGTGTCGCTGCTGAGGCTGTTTCTGGCACCGGTTTGATGACATCACGAGTGCTTGGTGACACCGCCGCTCGGCGATCGCTGTACTTGCGCAGCGCATCGTATGCTGTACGCCAGTGGCGTATGTTCATTGACTAATATACGCTATTAGCGTAATGAGCCTGTTATGGAGATCATTCGCACCTCGGCATATGCCGCCGCACTAAAGCGTTTGAAGAAGCTAGGTGCCTCATCTGGCGACATCCTTGCTATGGAAGATGCGATAGTGCGGTCGCCAGAGAGTGGGGCCGTTATTCGTGGAACGAACGGCCTACGCAAAGTTCGCTTTGGTTATGGCGGCCGCGGCAAAAGTGGAGGCGGGCGGACGATCTATTATGTGATGTTGGATGACGAAGCCATCTATCTGCTCATTGCATATGCCAAAGTGGATAAAGAGGATCTGACGGATGCCGAGAAGCGACTATTCCGTAAACTAATTGAGGAACTAACCCATGACTGACCGTACCGAGTTAGGTTTGCAGATTGAGGCTGGGCTTCGAGAGGCGCTTGCCCACCGGAAGGGAGCGCTGGCGCTTGAAAGCCGCCATGTCGAGGCAATGCCTGCTGCACGCGTGCGAGAAATCCGCCGCTCGCTCGCCAAGAGTACCAAAGAATTTGAGCGGCGGTTTGGTATCCCAGCACGGACTGTCGAAGGCTGGGAGCAGGGACGAAAAATCGATGTGGCGCATCGTGTCCTGCTTACGGTGATCGCCAAGTCCCCAGAACTGGTGGAGGCCGCTTTGACCGAAGCTTCCTGAGTTTACTCTTACGCGCCCGAAATCAGTCGTTCCATAAGCTCATGCTAGGTTAGGCCTCGTAAGTCGCACTTCCCCTCAACTACGGCAGGCGCTGTTGTGAAGTTAACAGAGTGCCGCAAGGAACTCTTTAGTTGACAAAACTATGTAAATCACATAGTGATATAGAGTGAAAATCGAGTTCGACACGGAGAAAGATGCTGCCAACATTTCCAGGCACGGTGTCGCACTCGCCCAGGGTGCCAAAATATTCGACGATCAAGATGTGCTGATTGTGCCGACAATCAGAGACGAGGATCGGGAGGAGCGCTTCAAGGCGATTGGTCTGATTAGTGGCAAGTTGTGTACGGCCATACACGTTTATCGCGGGGATGTGGTTAGGTTTCTGTCAGAACGAAGGAGTAACACTGGTGAACAAAGAAGTTATGATAGCCATTCCAGCTGACCCGACCGATCGCGATGACGGCGCAGTTAGTGCAGCAGGTCTTGAACGGGGTCTGATGGGGCGGCGTATCAGGAAACTGCGATCTAGACTTGGGCTTTCGCAGAAAGAGTTTGCTGAGCGGTACTCGATCCCATTGGCCAATATACGGCAGTACGAAATTGGCAGGACATTGCCGCCGGTCGCTGTGCGTGCATACCTGCGCGTCATTGAAGCCGAGCCTGAACATGTGGCAGAGGTGCTGAAGGCGGCCTAATAGGGGTAACGCAATCAGTAGTGTGTCACTGGGCTCAAGTGTGCGTGACATCCGCGTTGCCGCGCGCCGCATCACCCAAAAGTCTTGCCATAAATTCACCCGCATTCACCAAATCGGTGCGTTTGAACGCGGCGGCAAAAATAGGCAAAACCCGGCTGATTGATAATTGCGCGCTATAGCCACACGCTCGGTTACCCAGCTCGGTTAAAGTTTTCCCGTTTTGCGTTAACCAATTGTTATCCATGTTCGGCGAGATTGACCTCACACAGTGGATGTGGGGAAGAGATCATGGGTAACAGTTTTAAAAGCGCGAATTTTTTGATGGAAAGCCGGTTGGCTGATGCTGCGAGCGGCGACGCGGATGCATTATACGATCTGGGCATGGCCTATTCGACCGGAAGCGGCGGTGTCGATGTTGACCTGATTGAGGCACACAAGTGGTTCAATCTCGCGGCATTGAATGGCAGCGAAGAGGCGATGATGTGCCGTGCGGATATCTCCGACGACATGACGGCGCGCGAAATCGCAGAAGCACAGCGGCACGCACGTGCCTGGTTGCAGGCAACCGGCCAACGCCGCGCGGCATAATTTGCGCCACCGTTAAAACACACTATTCAAAATAGCTCCATTTGCTAGGCACCCCCCACGCTGTTGTGGGAGGAGCGAAATATGGCCAACGTTACCGTTACCGAGGTGTTCCTCGTCGCGATGGTGCTCATATTTGCCGTGCCCTATCTCATTTGGCGCGTCGGCAGGACTGAATATTACGCGCCTTTGGTGGTGGTGCAGATCATCTGCGGCATCCTGCTTGGGCCGGGTGTTCTTGGCGCAGCTTTTCCTGACTATTACAGCTTTGTATTCCGGCCTGAGGTCATCACTGCGCTTAATGGTATCGCATGGTGGGCCGTTATGATCTTTGTCTGGGTCGCCGGCATTGAACTTGATTTGTCCGAGGCTTGGAAAAACCGGCGTGAGACGGGTGTCACCGCTGGATTGGCATTATTCATGCCGCTGCTTTTTGGCAGTATCGCTGCTTATGTTTTGCTCAACACTGGCACTGGCTGGATTGGGGCAAAGGGCGAATATTGGCAGGCGCTTGTGGGCATTGGCATGGCGTGCGCCGTGACTGCGCTCCCCATCCTCATTCTCCTGATGGAAAAGCTTGAGATATTACGCGAACCTATTGGCCAACGCGTCCTGCGTTACGCGAGCCTGGACGACATCGCTATTTGGGGCGTGCTGGCGCTTATCTTGCTCGATTGGGAACGGATCGGGCGACAGGGCGTATTTTTGGTGATTTTTGCCATCGCGGCTTATTTGGTGCGCAAGTTGATGCGGCGCATATCCGAACAGGATAGATGGTATGTCGGGTTCGTCTGGCTCGCGCTGTGCGGATTGATCGCGGACTGGGCAGGGTTACACTATATGGTCGGCGCGTTTCTTTCTGGGGCGGTGCTGGATGCCAAGTGGTTTGACCAGAAGCGCATGGATGACTTTCGTGCCAACATCCTGTTTGCCATCATGCCCGTCTTTTTCCTGAGCACTGGCTTGCGCACAAATTGGGATGTGGGCGGCGTCGCCGTCTTTGCCGCCGCCGCGCTTCTGCTGTTTGCCTCGGTCGCCGGAAAGCTGGCGGGTGTGCACTTGGCGGGCCGCATATTGAAGTGGGAAAAGGGTGAGGCGTCGCTCATCGGCTGGCTGCTGCAGACCAAGGCGCTCATCATGATTATCTTTGCCAATATATTGCTGGATAAACAGGTCATCACCAATGAAACATTCACGGCGCTGCTGCTCATGGCGGTGGCCAGCACGATGTTGACGACGCCTGTTGTTACGCCGATGTTGCGCAAGCTCGGCTCGGTCTTGAGGCGTTCAGCATAGTGCCAATAACCCGATGTTTACTGCGGCGCGCTAGTGCGACATTTATGCATAAGGATAGTTTGTGAAATGCCGGCACCAATACTCGTAACAGGCGCAGCAGGGTTTATCGGGCACGCCGTGGCGCATCGGTTGCTGGCCCGCGGTGAGCGCGTCATTGGTGTCGATATCGTAAACGACTATTACGATCCCGCATTGAAAGAGGCGCGGCTTGCGACTTTTTCCGGCATCAACAGCTTTGCATTTGAACGTTTGGATATTGCCGAGGCTGCTCAAATGGCTGCCCTTGTCCGTGACCACAACATCGTGCGCGTCGTACATTTGGCAGCGCAAGCGGGCGTGCGTTACAGCCTTGAAAACCCCTTCGCCTACGAGCGGTCAAATCTTGCTGGCCATTTGTCAGTCATGGAGGCGTGCCGCCACGCTGAGGGTTTTGAGCATCTGGTCTATGCTTCATCAAGCTCGGTCTACGGTGACAAGCCGATGGGCGGCGAGGGCTTCAAGGAAGAGGAGCCCGCCACCGATCCCGTGTCACTATACGCCGCGACGAAACGCGCGTGTGAGTTGATGAGCCAGTGCTACGCCAAATTATACGGCTTCCCGCAAACCGGCCTCCGCTTCTTTACGGTCTATGGCCCGTGGGGTCGTCCCGACATGGCCTATTTCAGCTTCACCCAGAAAATCCTGAGGGGCGAGGCCATTGAAGTCTACGGCGATGGGAAAATGGCGCGTGATTTCACTTATATCGATGACATTGTCGACGGGATCGTTGGTGCGCTTGATCACCCGCCCGCGCGCGGCGAGCACCGCGTCTTGAACATCGGCGATAGCCATCCGGTTGGCCTGATGGAAATGATCGAGACGCTCGAGAAAGCGATTGGGCATGAGGCTGTCAAAGTGATGCGGCCGATGCAGCCGGGCGATGTGACGGCCACATATGCCGACGTGTCAAAGTTGCACGCATTGACGGGCTACAAGCCCAGGGTGATGCTGGCCGAGGGTCTGGAGAAATTTGCTGCATGGTACCGCGAATATTATCGCGTTGCCCCCTAGCGAAATCGGCGCGCCGGCGGATTAACTTTTAATCTGTGACTGCCATTCATCGAATGAGGCCGCCAGCTTGCGACCCGCGATTTGCCTACCCGTCTCGCGCGGCAGGCCAAGCGAGGCCGACATCGGGCCGCCCAACAATGCGTCGCCCAATGCCATCAGCACCATCTCGAGCGTGAGTTCATGCAGCGAGGTATCGTCGTGTCCATCCTCGCTGATTTCGTCGACCAACTTATGGATCGCCTCGACAATCGGGTCGAGCGCATCCTCATTGCCCGACAGCAGCATCCACGACGCAAGCGCGCCTGCACCCTCCCGATCAAACTGGTCAAAAATCAAGTCAGCCAGCTCCTGCGGGGTAACGACACCGCCACGCATTTGCACAACCGCTGCGCCAATTTTGCTGCAGATTTTCTCGCCCATATAGGCGGCAAGCGCGCGCTGCAGTCCGGATGCTGACCCGAAATGATGCAGCAAATTTGCGTGCGTGCGACCAATGCGGCCAGCGACGGCCTTCAGCGTGACAGCCTGCGGGCCCGATTCAAGCAGCAAGTCGCGCGCCGCCTCAAGTGCCGCTAACCGGCTCGCCTCCGGTGTTAACCGGCGCGGCATCGCGGGTTCATTCAACTGTATGATTTTTGATGGGTGTATTGTCATGGATGCCCGTTTGTCCGTTTGATTTTACACGTTAGGCCAATTGCGTTGCTTGTCCAATAGCATTGAAAGCAGCCGCCTTTCTATCGCGTACGCATTGCCTCGCTCACAGGTAAGTCATGCCTTCCGCTGCGTTAACCAACTGCATTAAGGGCAATTTCACGCGCGCCGTGCTTTATGAAGGCATGGACCTGCAGCCGATATCTACCGCCCGACCCGCGGCACCGATGACCAAGCCCGAAATTTTTTCACGCAGCTTTCGTGCTGCGCCAAGCGCATCGCGCGAGCGGCACTGGGTGAGGCAGGACCCCTTTGCGACCGCGTTTTTCAATGCGCTATCGGCGGTATTCCCGCACGGCGAGACCTTTATGATCCGCAGCCTTGCGCCCTGGGTTGATCGCGTGCCTGAGCCGCTAAAGTCAGAGGTTAAGGCCTTTATTGCGCAAGAAGCGGCACACAGCCGTGAGCATGTGGCCATGAACAAGGGCCTGATTGATGCAGGTTATGACATCGCCCCGCTGGACCGCAAAATACGCGCCTTTGTCTCATTCTTTCAGGACGCGAGCGACACGGTCAAGCTGAGCGCGACGATGTGCATCGAACATTTCACGGCGATCATCGCGGCTGAAATCCTCAAAAACCCGCACCACCTTGAGGGTGTAGACAATAATATGCGCGAGCTATGGCTTTGGCACGCAGTTGAAGAAGTCGAGCATAAGGGCGTCGCGTTTGATGTCTGGAATTACGCGACACGCGACTGGAGCGCTGTTCGCCGTTACGCGTGGCGCAGCTTCTTCATGCTTGCGGTTACCACGAGTTTCTTCATCAACCGCACCCTGGGTCAAATCGAGCTGCTGCGTCAGGATGGGGTTGGTTTCTGGACATCGGTACGTTGCGTCCTACGCTCCGGCTTCGGCAAGAACGGTATCGGCCGTAACGTGTTGCACCCCTGGGCCTCCTTCTTCCGTCCAAGCTTCCACCCCTGGGACCATGACGACCGCCCCCTCCTCGCGCAGGGCGAGGCGAACCTCGCAACAATCAGCGCCGAGCGCGCAGGATTTGAGGCAGCGGATCTATCAACACGATTGTCTACGGCTGTGAAATATTCCGCCGCAGCTTGATTCGTAGGCCGAGGTCACCAGTATGCAGACGTTGACCGACGACTTCGCACCGCGGTTGAGTTACACTCAAACACATGCACGACGGTTTCGGTAGGTTTACTCAGCGACGGCTGCGCAGCCAATTATCCCCGGCGAGTCACTCCTTTGCGAAATCTCGAACTTTTTGGCTCGTTCCACGTGGCAGGATCATGACCTCGCTGCCGTTTGCGATGACTAGCAAATCGTCAACGCCGTGCACCGAAACGCGAATGCCATTGGCGTGGATGAGGCTCCCTTGGCTGGCGTCTATGCGAACCGCCCCCGATGATACATTTCCGTCTGTATCCTTGTGACCAATCTCGTATAACGCGTCCCAGCTGCCGACGTCTGACCAGCCCATGCTCACTGGCGCGACTGCCACCTTGGGTGCCTTTTCCATTATGGCATAATCGATGCTGTCTGCCGGACAGACGGCAAAGCTGGCGTGGTCGGGGTGCAATTGATTGCCGTTTCGTTCAGCCTTGGACATAGACTCGCGAACGGCCGCACTCATCTCCGGCGCATATACGGCCACGGCGTCTAAATAGGTATCGGCGCGAAAGAGGAATATGCCCCCATTCCAAACATGGTCTCCGCCGTCGATCATGGCGGCAGCGCGGGCAGCGTCTGGTTTCTCTACAAATCGCTGCACAGCGTGAACGCCGGCACCAACGGCAGAGCCCATCTGGATATAGCCGTAGCCTGTCTCGGGACCAGTCGGGTTGATCCCATAAGTTGCGAGCCAGCCATCTTGAACTTGCGGCAAAAGTGTCTCCGTCGCCGCGTGAAATGCAGCTTCGTCGGCAATGACATGGTCGCTAGGCATCACCAACATAACCGCGCTTGGGGCATTTACGGCGAGCGCGGCCAGCACAATCGCGGGCGCTGTATTGCGCGCGCAGGGTTCAAGCAAAATGGTCGCATCGGTGACGCCGATTTCGACCAACTGGTTACCGACAATCTCGGCATGCGCGGCATTTGCAACGATAGTCGGCGCGGCAAAGCGTTCACGGTCCATGATGCGCAGCACCGTCAACTGAAACATCGTGCGCGTATTGGTCAACGGCAAGAATTGCTTCGGCATTTGCGGTGTCGATAAAGGCCAAAGCCTGGTGCCGCCCCCGCCAGATAAAATTACAGGAGTTATAGTCACAAAGTCTCCGGCTGTTGAGTATGATGAAAGAACACTCATTTCTGATATGATGCGATCTGTCAAACCCAGAAAAAACTATTACTCTCTTATGGTTCGAAGAATGCGCGGCAGCAATGCAAACACGACCAAGATTTACCTATTTGAGTATGCGCCGTTATGAAAACTTTTGGGGTTTAGTATGGGGCTAGTTCTGCTATTGTTATTGGCATGAAGTTGATAAAGCATCTGGTTGATAAACCCTGGGGACGAACAGATATTCCTGCGGAATTTGGCACTCTGAGCGGCCGCCGCGTCGGCGAAATTTGGTATAGCGCCGAAACTGACGCGCCTTTGCCGATTTTGGTGAAGTGGCTTTTCACGTCCGAGAGGCTCTCCATTCAGGTGCACCCTGATGACGCGCAGGCATACGCACGTGGCATGCCTTCAGGCAAAGAGGAATGCTGGTATGTTGTTGACGCAGAGCCCGGCGCGGTAATTGGCATTGGGACGAATCGCCCGCTCAGTGGCGACGAGCTTTACGCGGCGTCACTTTCAGGCGAGATTGAAAAGTTGATGGACTGGAAAAAAGTGTCTGCGGGAGATTATTTTTATATTCCCGCCGGTACCGTCCACGCCATCGGGGCCGGTATAAGTCTTGTCGAAGTTCAGCAATATGCTGACATTACTTATCGCCTGTATGATTATGGACGCGATCGCGAGCTGCATCTGGAAGACGGTGTGGCGGTATCGTCTGCGAGACCATATACAGATATTCGCTCTGGACATGCTCGAACCGGAACACAGCTTGTTGACGGCCCACATTTTCAACTTTGGCTCGTCAGTGAAATTGAAGATGTGCCGGCGTTGCTACCTTCAGGGATTATCTGGATTGTTCCCTTGTCAGGTAATGTTCAAGCAGATGGAGAGATGGCAGCAAAGGGCGATTGCATAGTCACATCTGATAAAGCAAAGATCACTTTCTCAAGCGACGCAAAGGCGCTTGTTGCGCGAATTCGGGCCTAATACCGCCCGAATGCAGATAGCAACGCAGGCGCTGCCGCCGCCTAAGCGGCATGAAGCCGCTCCATTTGCTCACGGATACTAAACGTGGGCAATCGGGGCATGGAGGCGGGCTCTAGACCCGCGCCATCCATTGCCTTTTCGTAGAGCGCACACGTTGTAGGAATGCCACGGCCATTGCTGTGGCGTACTGCAGTCTTGCCGGTGCTTTGAAAGCCAAGCTTACGCAAAACATTGCCCGACGCGGGGTTGTCGGTGAAGTGGCTCGCGACCAATTTCTTGTGGCCGATCGTTTTGGCTATATCGACGACGGCGCGGCTGGCTTCGGTGGCGAAGCCCAAACCCCAATATGGTCTGCCGATCCAATAGCCCAGTTCGGCCTCGCCGTTGAGACTGCCAATGCCACACGCACCGACCAGGCGCGGTGCGCCATCGGTACGCAGCATCATCAAAAAGGATGGGAAGTGCGCGTCATGCTGTTGCGTTGCGGAACGCACCGCATCCTCCGCCGAGTAGGGCCACGGCGCGCGGGCCAGATTGCGGACGATGCCCTCATCGGCAATGGCCTCATGAAGGTCGCGCGCATCTTCAGGCCAGCTCGGCCGTAGGAGTAATCTTTCGGTTCTCGCGAACATCATTTCTCTCCGGTTCTGCGCTGCCGCTTTGCATGAGAAAGCGACAGGCGTGTTACAATCGCCTCATTTGAGGTGCAGAACAGAGAGAATGAGACAAAAAGAAAGGGAGACCGGTTGACCCGTCTCCCTGTTCAAAGGTGGAAACCACCAGATGCGATTTCCGGGTCATCCGTCTGGACAACCCGGTATCGATTGTCCTGTTTATTCGGCCGCCGCAGCTGCCATGTCGACCGACACATATTTGCGGCCAAGTTTACCAGCGTGGAAACGTACACGACCCGCGACAAGCGCGAAGAGAGTGTGGTCCTTACCAAGGCCAACGCCTGCGCCAGGATAAACCTTGGTACCGCGCTGACGGATGATAATGTTGCCACCAATGACGTTCTCGCCACCGAATTTCTTAACGCCGAGACGACGGCCTGCTGAATCGCGACCGTTGCGTGACGAACCACCTGCTTTTTTATGTGCCATGGTCTAAACTCCTAAGTCAGAGCGTTGCCGCTCAAGCTTCCTCTGAAGCTGCAGCCTTTTTAGGCGCAGCGGCTTTCTTTGGCGCGGCTTCAGCCTTTTCGGCTTTCGGCGCAGCGGCCTGCTTTTCTTCCTGGCCAACGGCAAGGATACGCAGCAGCGTCAGCGACTGGCGATGGCCCTGCTTACGACGATAGTTGTGGCGACGACGCTTTTTGAAAACGATCACCTTTTCGCCGCGCTCTTGCGCGATGATTTCGGCCGAAACGGTCAGGCCGTTTACGTCCTGCACCGTGTCGCCGTCACCGGCCAACAGTACGTCACCAAGCGAGATCTTGTCACCCGCTTCACCAGACAGTTTTTCAACTGCGATTTTGTCTCCGGCGGCTACGCGATATTGCTTGCCGCCTGTGCGCACGATTGCGAACATGGCTATAACTCATCCGTTTCTACAGCTTAGCGCCCTTTTGAAGCGCGGTTGCTCAAACGCGTTACTCCAAAAGACGAATCTTGGGAGGTCACGCAAGAAGGGGCGCAGCTAGGCTAAGGATTTCATCCTGTCAACGCCTTTTGCCCGCCAGCAAGCGCGATTGCGCGCCCCTTGCATGGGCGCAGCCGCAGGTTTAGACACCCCATATGTCGATTATCAAGCCAACGCTTCGTCTGACGCCCCTCATTCTCCTCGCGTCGTGCGGCAGTATAGAGGGGCAGTTTCCCTCGCTGGAGCGGCGGTCCTATGAGAATAATGATCCCATAGCTGTGCCTGTGACAGCGCCTGCAGCGCCGGTTTCCATGTCTGTAGAGATGAAGACGCAGGTCGATGCATTGCTGTCCCGCCATCAGGCTGCGCACGCGGCATATATAGGGCGTCTCGATGCTGTGCGTGGGGTTGCCTCTCGCGCATCGGGAAGCGCCGCTGGCAGCGAAGGCTGGGTCAATGCGCATGTTGTGTTGTCGCGGCTTGATAAAGTGCGTGATGATTCGGTCGCGGCCGTTCGCGCATTCGATAGGCTGATCGCCGATGCCAGCGCGGGTGATTCGGGGCTCGTCGCTCTGCTGACCGAGGCGCAAAAGCCGGTGGCCGATGATGTCGCTGCACAAAATGAGGAAATTCGGCGTTTATCGCGGCTGATAGGGGAATAGCTATTCCCTGCTAAGCGTGGCCGCAATCGCTTGCCTAAGCGCGGTCCATGTGCACAACTTCGGCCATGGACGGTCAAAACACACAAGCCATTTCGCAAAATCCCGATATCCGCTTCCTCGGCAAGATGCTCGGGGACGTCATCCGTGCCTATGGCGGCAAACAATTATTCCGTCAGACCGAATATATCCGCTCCACCAGCGTCGACCGTTTCCGCAAAATCGAGGGTGCTGATGCAAGCGATCGTGGCCTTGGGGCGCTGAGCCTTGATGACACGCTGAATTTTGTTCGTGGCTTCATGTTGTTCTCGCTCCTGGCCAATCTGGCGGAGGACCGGCAGGGCCTTGCGCATGAAGACGGCGCGACTGTCGCAGAGGCGTGCGCACGGCTTGCAGCGGAAGGGGTCGCCCTGACGGACATCCGCGAGATGCTTGGTCATAGCCTGATTGTTCCGGTGCTCACGGCGCATCCTACTGAAGTGCGGCGCAAGAGCATCATCGACCACAAGAACCGAATCGCAAAACTGATGGAGCTGCGCGATCAGGGGCAGACGGTAACTGAAGATGGCGATGATCTGGACGCTGCCATCTATCGTCAAATTGCGCTTCTGTGGCAAACGCGGCCGCTGCGCCGTGAAAAGCTATTTGTGGCAGACGAGGTCGAGAATGCCCGCGCTACGATGCAGGACGTGTTTTTGCCGGCGTTGCCTAAACTGTATGCCGGTTGGGAGAAAGCGCTCGGCGCTCGTCCGCCCGGTTTCGTTCGGCTTGGTACCTGGATTGGCGGCGATCGTGATGGCAATCCGTTCGTAGATGCGGAAACGCTGCGTTACGCAACCGCGCGCAATGGCGGGACGGCCATTCGGCATTATCTTGAACTGATCCACAAACTCGGCGCGGAAATTTCAATTTCCTCGCTGATGAGCGATACGCCCGAGCCAGTTCAGGTATTGGCCGAGAAAAGCGGTGACACTGCGCCTAGCCGCGCGGACGAACCCTATCGGCGCGCGCTGTCTGGCATTTACGCGCGTCTTGTGGCGACGCATGTCAAATTGGTTGGCGATCAACCGCCGCGCCCTTCGAGCCTAGCTGGTCAGCCCTATGACGGGCCAGACGAACTGCGTAAAGACCTCGTCACCGTGGCGTCGGGCCTCGCCAGCGACGGCGATGGCGCGCTGTCGAGCGGTGGCGCACTCGCGCGGCTCATCCGCTCGGTGGAGATATTTGGCTTCCATCTGGCGACGCTCGATCTGCGCCAGAACAGCGACGTGCACGAACGTGTCGTCGCCGAGCTGCTCCGCGTCGCCCGCGTTGCACCCGACTATCTTGCGCTGGATGAGGAAGCACGTGTTGAACTGCTCGTCGCCGAATTGTCGCACAATCGCCCGCTGGGCGGCGAATGGACGCATTACAGCGCGGAGACGGCAAAGGAACTTGCGATTGTCCGCGCTGCAGCCAAGGCGCAGGCGGATTTTGGCGGCGCGGCAATTACGACCTATAATATCAGCAAGACGACCAGCGTGTCCGACATGCTTGAAGTCTACGTGATGCTCAAGCAAGCGGGCCTGTTCCGCATCGATGATGACGGCAAGCCGAGCGCGACCATCATGTCGGTGCCCTTGTTTGAAACCATTGCCGACCTTCAGGCTGCGCCCGAAACTATGCGCGCCTTTTTCGAAATTCCAATGATGCAGGCGCTTGCAAAGGCGCGCGGGCATCAGGAGGTGATGATTGGCTATTCCGATTCGAACAAGGATGGCGGCTACCTCACATCAACTTGGGAATTGTACGAGGCGTCGAGCGCCTTGGCGGATGTGTTCGCCGAGGCGGGGGTCGCCATGCAACTGTTCCATGGGCGCGGAGGTGCAGTGGGCAGGGGCGGCGGCTCAGCTTTCGGTGCAATCCTCGCACAGCCGCAGGGCACCGTGCAGGGCCGCATTCGCATTACCGAGCAGGGCGAAGTCATCGCCGCAAAATATGGCACGGTTGACAATGCGGTCACGAGTTTAGAGACCATCGCGTCGGCGACGATGCTTGCCACGCTGTCCAGTGACCCCATTGCGGGGGGGGATGTTGCCCGTTTCAAGGCAGCGATGGCTGAACTCTCCGCCAGTGCCTTCCGCCACTATCGCGGCCTGGTGTACGACACCGCCGGTTTCCGGACATTCTTCCGCCAGATGACCCCCATCAACGAGATTGCGACGCTGAAAATCGGATCCCGCCCCTCAAGCCGCACCGCTTCGGACGCCATCGAAGACTTGCGCGCCATACCGTGGGTATTTTCATGGGCGCAGGCGCGGGTCATGCTGCCCGGATGGTATGGCACTGGACAGGCGCTTGCCGGCTTTGCTGACAAAGGCCTGCTGCGCGCCATGGCGGGCGAGTGGTCCTACTTCCAGACCATCCTCGCCAATATGGAAATGGTCTTGGCCAAGTCCGACATGGGTATCGCGGCGCATTATGCTGGCTTGGTCGAGGATCAGACACTCGCGGGTGATTTGTTTGGCCGCATCAAGGACGGCTGGCAAGCATCCCGCGACAGCCTGCTTGGCGCCACTGGCCAAAGCCACTTGCTCGAAGCCAACCCAGCACTCAACAATTCAATCCGCCTACGCCTACCCTATATCGAGCCGCTCAACCTGCTCCAAATAGAACTCATGAAACGCCACCGCGCAGCTGAGGCGGACGAACGGATAGGCGAGGGCATTCAGTTGACGATCAACGCCATAGCGACGGCGTTACGAAATAGCGGGTAAAGCGACCCGCGTAAGAAGGATTGCACTATTTGTTCAATGCGTCACGAATGCGCAAGCTATCCGAATTGATTTACGAAATGGGTTGCTGCTGATGCTTGTTTGCGTCGATCGCCAGAATTGCTGCGATCATTACAAAAATGAGCATGATAAAACGTGGATAGTGTAGCATTCCTTCGAGCATACTCATGACCAAAAGTGCATATAGAATGGCTAGGGGCGGCAGTGATGCATTGTCTTTAAGAGTCACGAAATGAGCGGATGCGACAGCTCTTGCTAGCAGCCAAAGAGCAGGGATGGCGCCAACGAGCCCCCACGAAATCAAGAATTGCAATATGGCATTATGTGGCTGCGTATGAGGCCAACCAACATACACCTCCCAGAAAATTGACCCCGATCCCCATCCCAGAAAGGCAGATTGGCGCCATTTCGCGAATGTGGCAGCCCAAAGTTCCAGACGCCCGCCAGACAAATGGTTCACACTGGCAACATCACTTTCGTTGAAAAGCAAGAAAGTTGCGTCGTTATATGGCAACAGTAACCAAGCGGCTGTCATTGCCGCACCAGTGAGTGTTGCGGTAATGCCGATCGCTTTCAAGGACGGTACCTTTCTATTCGTAAGTGTTATCATGACCGCCACAATGAGCATTGCTAGAATTGCAGCTCTAGTTCCGGACCAAACTGTCATCGCCGCAGATGCGAAATAAAAGGCACGTGGCCAAATATGCCTACCTCTAGTTTCGTCATTGAGCACGATCACCAGAAAGCCTGCAGCGATTGCCCCTGTCCACGATCCAAACTGCCTAGAACTGATGAAGCCTGGAACGGCAGCCGACCACTCAATCAAGCCTCCGGGAACGGCTGACGCTGGCGGCGGAAAGGCAAATTTCCAAAATGTCAGCGCTGCAAGAGATATTAAACCCGCGCCGAGTGAAAATATAAACGGACTAAAGTCGGTAACATTCGCACGGCGCAGTAAATAATAAACCGAGAAACCAAATAGCACGTGCACCATAGTTATGATTGAAATCGTAACAGACCTCAGAGAATATTCGGATAAAAACAGACTGCTTCCAAACACGCCGATGATAAGGAAAACAGATGTAAATCTGATATCTGCCGGCATGGAGCGCCACATGGTAGTTGAGTCCATTCTTTTGCGGCCAGCCCAGAGAATTACAAATACCTCACAAATAACAAACGGTGCCTCTAAAAGGCGCGACCATTCGACCCAAGGGGTTTGCATCATGTGCATATATGTTGGGTATATGATCGCCGAAACGATGGGCAAAATTACGCCGATTAAGATGCCCAGCCATTCAACTGTCGAAAACTGCGTCAGTGTAAATCTGCGTTTGGCGGCGAAACTTTGAGCAAGGTTATCCATGCCCTCCGTATAGACCAATATGGTTAACAAATTTATATCAGCCTAGACTGGGGGTTGTCCGGGTCACATATTTGATCTTCTACCAAAGTCGCAGCCCTTTCGACGAGCTGTAAAATCGCAGCTTCCCCTGCCGGACCTGCCTGATATGACGTTGCCATAAACAATATCAGGAGAGTTCCGATGCGCACGACCCAAACCGCCCTTTCTGCCGTTGCTGTGGCGCTGCTATATATGGCCATACCGGCGCTTGCGCAGACCGTTGCCGCGGCACCCGTTGCTTCTGCCGACGTAGACCAAAACGCCGCGATCATGGCGTTTTTCGAAGAATATGATGCGCAGCAGCTTGCGCGATCGCCGCTCTCCAAATCCTATCGCGGGATCAAGGACAGCGATTATGGGAAATGGGACGATGGTTCTGACGAAGCCGAAGCCCGCAATTATGACGCCGAACGTTCGGCGCTGAAAGAAATGAGGGCGCGCTTCGACCCCGCCAAGCTCAGCAGCGAAAACCAACTCTCGTATCGCCTGTTTGAAAAGCGCGCCGCGCGCAGCGAGGGCGCGTATAAATATAATGACTATGGCTATGTCTTCGATCAGATGAACGGCGCACAGAGCCAGATCCCCGCCTTTCTCATCAACATCCACCGCATCGATACCAAGTCCGACGCGCGCGCCTATGTGAACCGGCTCTACGGCATTGGCCCCGCTATGGCCGAGGCCGTAGGCCAAGCCAAAACGCGGGCCGCAAAAGGCATCATGCCACCCAAATGGGTCTATCCCTACGTTATCGCCGATTCGCGTAACGTCATCACCGGAGCGCCCTTTGGCGACGGCCCCGATGCACCTTTATACGACGATTTCAAGAGCAAGGTTGCCAAGCTTGCGATCAGCCAGACAGAAAAAGACCTGCTGATTGCGGATGCTGCGCAAGCGCTCAACGCTTCGGTGAAACCGGCTTATGAGGCTTTGATCGCCGAAATGACCGCGCAGGAGAAAGTCGCCGGAACCAACGACGGTATCTGGCGCTTCCCTGATGGCGCAGGCTATTATGCCGAGCGGCTGGCCAACTACACTACGACCAACATGACCCCCGACCAGATCCATGAACTGGGCCTGGCGCAGGTAGCGCGCATTCATAAGGAAATGCAGGCCATCCAGAAAAAGATGGGCGTGAAGGGCGACCTGCAGGCCTATTTCAATTATATGCGAACCGAGCCCAAATTCTACGCGCAAGAGGGTGATGAGGGTGCGGCGTTGTATCTTGCCGAAACGCAAAAGGCACAAGACGCCATCACGCCGTTACTGCCCCAATGGTTTGGCACCCTTCCCAAAGCACCTTTGGTGGTGAAACGTGTCGAGGCTTTCCGAGAAAAATCGGCCGGCAAGGCCTTCTACCAACGCCCCGCGCCCGACGGTTCACGCCCAGGGACCTATTATGCCAACCTTTACAAGATGGCCGATATGCCGCTGACCGAGGTCGAGGCGTTGTTCTACCACGAAGGCGTCCCTGGGCATCATTTGCAGTTGGCGATCCAGACCGAGTTGAAAGACGTCCCTGCGTTTCGCAAATTTGGTGGTGTGACGGCTTATTCGGAAGGATGGGGGCTCTATTCGGAAAAGCTCGCAAAGGACATGGGGCTCTATACGGACCCGGCGCGTGATTTCGGCCGGCTGCAGCTTGAACTTCACCGCGCGATCCGGCTCGTCGTCGACAGCGGCCTGCACCACAAGCGCTGGACGCGCGAGCAGGCGATCAAATATGTCGAGGACAACTCTGCAGATGCGCCAGGCGGCATTGTGAAGGCAATCGAACGCTACATCATATACCCAGGTCAGGCGACGGCGTACATGGTTGGCCGCCTGAAAATCAGCGAGCTGCGCGACAAGGCACAAAAGGCACTCGGCAAGAAATTTGACGTGCGCGGCTTTCACGACACGGTGCTGAAATCGGGTCCCGTGCCATTGGATGTACTTGAAGAACAAGTCGACAGATGGATCGCCTCGCGCCGTTAAGCGATAACGCGCCGGTCCTGTGATCTGGGCAGTGTTTCCCCGTTCGTTGCGCAGCACATACCAACGACCGGGGAAGCTACCCCCCATGGTTATACCGCAGATGTAAAACTCAGCCCGTCGTTAACCCATGTTAAGTCCTTTTGATGAGAAGGCGGTATCAAAATATATCGCTGGCTCCTTTGGCATTCCAGCGCCTGAGAGATGCGCGTGCTCCCGTCGTTATGGGGGGTCCGTATGTCTATTAGCCGAAATACCACGCTGGCCCCAATGGTCGACAAACTGCGCATGTGGGGCGAAATGTCCAAAGAAGACGAGGCGGCCATCTTGGCGCTCCCACACACATTACGCCGTTTGCGGGGCGGTTCATTCATTGCCCGCGAGGGCGATTCACCGCAACAAACCTGTCTGCTGCTTTCGGGTTACGCTATCCGCCACAAGCTGGCGGGCGATGGCGGGCGACAGATTTTTTCGATCCACATGAACGGCGATATTGTCGATCTCCAAAATTCCATGTTGCAGTGGTCAGACCATAATGTTGAGGCGCTTACCACAGTTGAAACGGCATTCATTCCCATGGATGCTCTCCATCGCTTGATCGCTGCTCACCCGAATGTGGCTCATCTCTTGTGGTATGAAACGCTGGTCGACGGTTCCATTTTTCGGGAGTGGAAACTTAACATCGGTCGGCGAGATGCCCGTGCCCGAATGGCGCATATATTGTGCGAATTCGCCATGCGCCTTAAGCGGGCTGGACTTGGCGAGTTATTGAGTTACGATCTGCCAATGACGCAAGACGATCTGTCCGACGTCCTCGCTCTATCGCGCGTCCACGTGAGCCGTGTGATCAAATCCCTGACGGACGAAGGCTACATAACGAAAACAAAACGCGCCATCCGGATTGATGATTGGGAGAGGCTGCGACAAATCGGTGACTTCGACCCGCGTTATTTGCAGTACAATGGCGCACGGGCTGCTGCTGTTGCGGCTTAATCGAATTGGCCGATTAACCAATTTCTAACCATGATGCGGCTAACTTATAACAATGGAAATAGCCGATAAATCTGCCACCGCGATTGATGGTTTTAGCCGTGTAAAACTTCTATCGTTGCCAATCATTGGCATGCTCGTGAGCGGATTACTCATTTTAAACGGGTTCATATTCCGCACCTACACAATCGCAATGGCTTCCCCCGCTTGGGAAGCGGCGCGCCAACTTGGCCTGCCTTTCGTGTTGGCCGAAATTGGCGTCATCATTTACGCTTTGCGGCGAGGTCTCGACTTGCGTGAGATCTGGAAGAAATTTCCCCGTTATGTCAAATATGTCTCGCTATTCTTTTTGGCGTTGTTCTGGGTAGGCGGCGCATTTTATTCGAAGGTTGCCTCGCTCGCGATCGCTCAAAATGTTATATTTTTAATCCACCCGCTTTTCGCGATCGCCATATATCATTCAGCATCAAATGCTAACGCCCGAGGACTTCGTGGATTTGCTTTAGCCATCGCCGGCGGACTGCTGATATTCTGCGGGATGACGGCGTATGCATTCATAAACCACCCCCCTTTTGCAACGATGCCTGACAACACGATCATGTGGCAGTTTATCATACCTGGCTTTATTTCTGTGCGCTTGTTTGGCGCATTTTGTGGAGCAATTTTCTGCTTCCTATTTGCCCAGTTGCTGCTGGATGAAGAGCGTGGCCGCACCGGATATGTACCCTATTTGTGGCTAACCCTATGCGCCGCAATGACGATATGGTCGGGGACAAGAAATGCCGTTCTTGGCATTGTAATCGCTATGACAGTAATGCTGTTGCTGTATCGTTTGTATCCGGTGAAAGTGAAATCAGTCCTGTTGTTGGTTTTTTCTGCTCTCGTGGCAGTAACATTGGCCACCAGTCTTATTCCCTACAATGATCATCAGTTCATGATGATTTCTACTAACGATTCGGCAACGGCGGAGAGCATTTCGGGTGGCCGCGCGTCCTACTGGTCTGCACTTTGGGAAGCCTACCAGACGGTTCCGTTGTTCGGCGCAGGCCCATTTGCATCATTTTGGATCCTACCTGCAGGTGAACAAGTTCACGTTCAGCCACATAATGTTGTGATACAATTTCTTCTAACCTGGGGCTTCCCTGCAACGGCAGCAGCGCTGGCATTGTTTGCCTACACAACGTGGAGAGCGCATATTGCGGCTCTCGTACATCGCCATGTGTTACCTTTTGTTGCGATGCTTGACTGCCTTCTGGTGATGTCCTTTTTCGATGGCATGCTTCATTTCGCGCAGCCAGTGATGTTGATTATGCTTTCATTCGGTGTCGTATTTGGTGCAACAAAATTTCTGCCTAAGCAGTTATTAGAGCAGACGCCGTAAGGCGCCGTCTGAGAGACATATGCTCATTCCGCAATTGTTGGCCCCACAGCGCGCACCCCGAAATCGAAATGTATGCGCACCCAGACGCCCAGTTGCGGCATGTTGTCGATGCGTGGGGGTTTGACGAGGAACTGCCAGGCGGCGAGGCGCAGGGCCTTGGCGAGGCCAGTGCCGCGTGGGTTCTCACTTATAATCTGGCAGTTTTCGACGCGATTATGCTCTGCCATGCGGCAAGCGATGTCCGCTGATGCGCCGGGCGGGACGCGTTTAACGGCGGCAAGATAGGGCGCGAGTTCGCTGTCATAGGGTTCGCGCAGCCAAGCCACAGGGTAAAGTTGTGCGCCGCCGGGCCCGAGTCCTGGGCCCATCATGCCCTTGGCGCCCTGTCCATTGCCTTTCCCCTCACCTGATCCGCCGCCGCTGCTGGCTGGGAACTTTGACAGGTCCATGGCGTCAAAGTCAGACTTGCTCACCTTGATGAAATCAGGGCTGGGCGGCGGGGCCTGCACGGGATTTACCGGCGGCAATAATGGTTTGGGGATTGGTGGCGTGATTGCGCGCTGCTGCTCTTTGGTCACGGGCGTTTTGGTTTCATTCTTCTCAGCCGATGATGCCGAGTCGGCCTCGGCCTCCAACGAAAATGTATTCAGACCGCGCGTCCCCGCTGACGGCCCACCAGACCGCATACTTAGGCTCAGTATCGCAAGAATGATGAGGGCTTCGAGCAAGAGCGCGATGACCAAGCCAACGCCCCGTCGCCGGACCAAATCCCACCGCGGTTCTTTGGTCCAATCTGTCTGTTCCGAATAGGCCATGCTAGCCCAGCGACCTTTACGGTATCAGGCAGAGCTTGCAATGCGCGAATTGTTGCGTGGGCAGCATGCCATGGTCTGAGCCGGCCATCGCCAAAATTATAGCGGAACGAAGCGAACCTTCAATCCATCCTTTGGCTTTGGTATCGGCCATGGCTGCCATTCGGGTGCGTAGCCGTCGGCAATTTCCACGCGAACTGAAGTCAGCAGGTGATGCATGAACAGCTTTGTTTGCATGTAGGCAAAATGCAGGCCGAGGCACATATGTGCGCCGCCGCCAAAGGGGACCCACGCATATTTGTGCCGCGCTTTTACCTTGTCGGGCGTAAATCGCATGGGGTCGAACGTTTCGGGGTTCTCCCAGTATTCGGGCATCATGTGTACATATGATGGGCTGATGCTGACCGCCGTGCCCTTCGGAATGTGGTAGCCCATAAACTCGAAGTCCTTCAGCGCGCGGCGCGGAATGGACGGCACCGGCGAAATCATGCGGAGCGACTCTTTAAACGCATATTCGGTGAGTTCGAACTTATCGAGGTCGGCAAAGGCAATGTCCGAACCGGCTGGCGCGATTGCGAGGCACTCTTCGCGCAGTCTCTGCTGCCACTCGGGGTGCTTGGCGAGATACCAGATCATCGACGTGACCGATGAGGTAATGGTGTCGTGCGCCGCCATCATCAGGAAGTTCATGTGATCGATCAGTTCACCATCCGACATATATTCGCCGTCTTCGCGCTTTGACCGGCAAAACTGGCTGAACATATCCTGCCGGTTCTCATTGCGGCGGCGTTCGGCAATTTGCGGACCAAAATAGTCGATCAGATATTTGCGCCCAGCAACGCCCTTGCCCATTGAAGTGAAGGGAATGGGCGCGCGGATTGGCGCGACTGAGGCCTGTACCATGTCAACAAAGGCCTTGTTAATCTTGTCGGCCTCTGGCCCCAAGGGAATGCCCAAGAAGCTGCTCGCCGCGACATCAAGGGTCAGTTGCTTGATAGCTGGATAAAAGAGCATGTCACCGCGCCAGTTCTTTAACTGCTCGGAAAAAATGCGGTTCATGTCCTGCGTATAGGCACGCATAGGCTCCGGCTTAAACGCTATACCCAAAGCACGCCGGTCCATGCGGTGATGGTCAAAATCCATCAGCATCAGGCCGCGTGGGAAGAGAAGATTAAGCACTGGGCCCCAACCCTGTTCATTTGAAAAAAGCTTTTCACGATCGAACAGCATCAATTCATTCGCCTCGGCGCCGACCAGCGATATGGTCGGGTTTCCAAAGGCATTCGTGCGGAAAACATTGCCGTAAGTCTTGACCATATGCGCGCCATAAGCCGGCGGGTCACGAAGCACGCGGAATGTCGTCCCAATGATGGGCGGACCATTTTCGCCCGGAATATGTGCAAGTTCGCCAATCTTCCTGCGCGGCACCCAATGCGGGTTCGCAGCTTCGCTAGAGGCAAGGGCCATGGGCTTCATTCCTGTTTAATTGGGCGGTTAATGTTTACTGCCATGGATGTCTATATGGTGCAAGAGCGACATGGGCTCGCCGAATATGAACGGCGGCAAACAATTGTATTCATGTACAATTCAACCGGCGCTTAATAAGCATCGCAATGA
>JBKBTH010000039.1:0-10261 GCA_046290915.1 Sphingorhabdus sp. | reverse complement strand
CGATGGCATCGGTCTCGAAATCGCACGCCAAATGATGGCCAAGGGCGTCGCCGTCATCGTCTGTGGTCGCCGCGACGAGTTGCTGAGCCAAGCGCGTGAAGAAGGCATGGAAGCCATTAAGGCAGATCTTTCCACCGCCGCTGGCTGCGCTGCGCTTGCTGCCACTCTGACCGGTCGGGAACTCGATATCCTCATCAACAACGCAGGTATGAGCGGTAATTTCGGACCCGGCGAACTGCTTGATCTGGCGCTCACCGATCAGGCAATCTTCTTAAATCTCAACGCGCCGCTGCATCTGATCGGGCATTTGTTACCGGCTTTGCTTCAGCGGCCAGAGGCTTCAATTGTGAATGTCACCTCAGGCCTCGCCATAGCCCCGCGCGCAGGCGGTCCAGTTTATTGCGCATCAAAGGCTGCGCTCAGAAGCTTTACGCAATCGCTGCGGCACAATCTGCGCGATACCAAGGTTCATGTTATTGAAGCGTTGCCGCCTGTCGTCGACACCGCGATGACGCGCGGCCGAGTGGGTGGCAAAAAGATGTCGGCAAAAGAATGTGCCGCGGAAATCGTCGATGCCATCGCGACAAACGCGCCAGAGGCCAATGTCGGCATGGTGAAACTGCTTCGGATTGCTTACTCGATTTCACCTGCGCTCGCACGGCGGATCATGATCAGATTCTGATCATCAGCAATACCGAATCTGGCTGCGGACAAGCGGGTCTCACGAATTCTGAGAGTTAAGGTGGTGCCCCAGGCCCGACTCGAACGGGCACTCCTTTCGGAACAGGATTTTGAATCCAGCGCGTCTACCATTCCACCACTGGGGCACATGCTCATCGGGCGAACCCGTTGAAGCGGAGGTCCCTCTAACCGAGCCTCCGCCTCGATGCAAGTGCATCCTTATTTCTTAAGTTCCTTGGCAAGTGTCTTGAGCGTTGCCTTGCCATAAGGCGCCTTGAATCCGCCAATACCGGCAACATCGACTCCGGTCTGACGATACACCGCGCGCATATGGCTGAAGGTTTTGAACCCATCTGCGCCGTGATAATTGCCCATGCCAGATGGTCCGACTCCGCCAAAGGGCAGATCTTCCATAGCATTGTGGAAAATCACGTCGTTGACCGTGACACCGCCCGAGATGGTGCGCGACAGCACGCGTTCTTCCTCAGCCTTGTCCGATCCGAAATAATACAGACCAAGCGGGCGGTCATGTGCATTCACATAATCGATCGCCTCGTCCATCGACGAATAGGTCATGACGGGCAGAATCGGTCCGAAGATTTCTTCCTGCATCACCTTCATATCGTCGGTTACATTGCGGACAATCGTCAGCGGCATTTTGTTGCCGTTGGATCCTGCAAAATCCTCACCCGCAGGATTGATTTCAATCAGTTCAGCGCCCTTTTCCCGCGCGTCCGCCAAATAGCCCTGAAGGCGTTCATAATTGCGGCCGTTTACAACCGACGTGTAGTCATCATTATGGAGCAGCTTGGGATATTGCGCAGTCACACCCGCTTTAACCGCTTCAATGACATCATGCTCTTGGTCACTCGCGACGAGCAAATAATCAGGCGCGAGGCAAATCTGGCCCGCGTTCATCATCTTGCCCAGAGCAATGCGCTCGCCAGCCTTTTTCTTGTCCGCGCTGCGGCTGACGATGGTGGGTGATTTACCACCAAGTTCAAGCGTAACCGGCACCAGATTGTCCGCTGCGGCGCGCATGATATGCTTGCCGACGCCCGTCGCGCCAGTGAAAATCATGTGGTCAAAGGCCAGCTTCGAAAACGCCATGCCGACTTCAGCGCCGCCGGTGAAAACGGCCATTTCCTCTTCAGCGAAATATTTGGGCACGACCTCTTCGAACAATGCAGACACGCGCTCGGTGAATTCGGACGGCTTGACCATGGCGCGGTTACCGGCGGCGAGAATGCCGGCCATCGGGACCATCACCATGCCGACTGGAAAATTCCATGGCGCAACGACACCGACTACACCCTTGGGTTGATAAACAACTTCAGCTTTTGCGCCGAGCAGGCCAAGGGGGAAAGTTGGCTTGCGCTTTTCGCCTTTGGCCCAGCTTTCAAAATGCTTCTTGGCATGCTTCATCGCGCTCACAGACGGCATGATATCAGTCAGCAGCGTTTGTTCGCGGCTGCGGTGGCCGAAATCAGCCGACACCGCCTTCGCAAAATCCTCCGCATGATCAATCAGCATCGCAATCGCGCGGTCCATACGGTCACGGCGCACCGACATCGATTCTGGCATGGCTGCGGTGAACGCTGCGCGCTGCTTTTCGAGCACCGTCTGCATATTTGCGGTCATTTTCTCTCTCCATTTAATCAGTTGATGAATTGCTAGCGTGAAGCGTTGCACATTGAAACCATTTTGGCGTATCGAGCCTGCAAACATGCGCAAAGTATGGCGATTGGATTGGAGAGAAGATGATCGAGGCCGGTAAAAAGTGGACGCCACCTGCGGGTTGGCCCGTCATGACACGGGATCAGGTAAAGGCCGCATTGTGCGCACCTGGCATGCCGTTCGAAATGGAAACTACCGAGATTGAAGGTGTGCCTACGCGCGTGTGGAAAAACGCTCTGCCCAACCTCGCCGTTCTTGCTGCCCATGCAAAGGCAACGTTCGGCGACCGCGAATTTGTGGTCTATGAAGATGAGCGGGTTACATATGCGGCATGGCATCGCGCTGTAGCGATACTAGCGCATGCGTTGCAGGAACGCGGTGTAAAAAAGGGCGACCGTGTGGCACTCGCCATGCGCAATCTGCCTGAATGGCCTGTTGCCTTTTTTGCCGCTGCCGTTACCGGCGCGATAGTTGTGCCGTTAAACGCATGGTGGACAGGCGAAGAGCTTGCCTTTGGGATGGCAGATTCGGGTGCAGCGGTTCTGATCTGCGACGCGGAACGTTGGGACCGCATTTCGCCTTATAAAGCAGAAATACCAGCACTTGAGCAGGTGATGGTGACACGCGCCGGTTCAGCAGCACTGACCGAGCCCGCCATTGCCCTCGAAAGCATCATAAGCGGTCCGAAACATTACGCTGATTTGGCTGACTTACCGTTGCCCGACGTCGCGATTGCACCAGATGACGCCGCCACCATTTTCTATACCAGCGGGACCACTGGTAAACCAAAAGGCGCGTTGGGTTCGCACCGCAATCTGCTCACCAATGGCCTTTCCAGTGCCTATTCCGGCGCGGCGACTGTGTTGCGCCGTGGCGATCCGCTGCCTGAACCAACCGTTCGGGCTGCTTTAGTTGTCATTCCGATGTTCCATGTCACGGCATGTTCGGCATCGATGATCCCCACCATTCAAGCAGGGCACAAAATCGTGTTTCTGCACAAATGGGACACCGTAAAGGCTTTCGAGATTATCGAACGCGAAAAGATCAACGCTACCGGCGGTGTGCCATTCATCGCGTGGCAATTGATCGAGCACCCCGACCGCGAGAAATATGACCTCAGCTCGATCGACGCGATAAGCTATGGCGGTGCGCCGTCTGCGCCTGAATTGGTGAGCAAGATTTACGAGATATTTGGCGCGTTCCCGGGCAATGGCTGGGGCATGACTGAGACCATGGCGACAGTCACCTCGCATGTCGCCGAAGACTATCTGAACCGTCCCGACAGCTGTGGTCCAGCCGTTGCGGTCTCGGATCTGAAGATCATGTCAGAAGACGGCCAGACTGAAATGCCCATTGGCGAAGTCGGTGAATTGTGGGCGCGCGGTCCGCAAATCGTCAAAGGCTATTGGAACCGCCCTGATGCCACTGCCGAGACATTTGTCGATGGCTGGGTGCGCACGGGTGACCTTGCGCGCGTGGATGAAGAAGGCTTCTGTTTCATCGTCGACCGCGCCAAGGACATGATCATTCGCGGCGGCGAGAATATCTATTCGTCGGAAGTCGAAAATATCTTGTATGAACATCCCGCTGTGACCGATGCGGCGCTGGTTGGCATTCCGCACCAGACACTCGGCGAAGAACCTGCCGCTGTGGTGCACTTAGCACCTGGCATGGCGGTGAGTGAAGATGAACTTCGCGAATATGTCAGCGAACGATTGGCGAAGTTCAAGGTGCCCGTGAAGATCATTTTCACGCAGGATACTCTACCGCGCAACGCCAATGGCAAGATCCTGAAACGCGATTTGAAAGCCTTGTTCTGACGATAGGCCAGTCGGATTGACGTTTGTTTTTGATGCTGCGCCGCACTATAAGGCGGCAAATCAAAATCAAAGGAATCCCCCATGAGCCATACTGATCCCGTCGTCATCTTGTCCTATGCGCGCACGCCGATGGGCGGCATGCAAGGGGCGTTGTCCGATGTGTCAGCTACCGACTTGGGCGCAACTGCGGTTAAGGCAGCGGTAGAGCGGGCGGGCGTTAATGGCGCGGCGATTGAGCGCATCTACATGGGTTGTGTGTTGCCAGCGGGTTTGGGCCAAGCCCCTGCCCGTCAGGCCGCGATCAAAGCAGGCCTTCCCAAGTCCGTGCAGGCAACGACAGTGAACAAGGTTTGCGGTTCGGGCATGCAGACGGTCATCATGGGCAGCGAAGCCTTGGCAGCATGCTCTGTTGATTATGTCATCGCAGGCGGCATGGAAAGCATGACCAACGCGCCCTATTTGCTGAAAAAGCACCGTGGCGGCGCGCGCATTGGGCACGACACCGCGTATGATCATATGTTCCTTGATGGACTTGAAGACGCATATGAAGCGGGCCGCGCCATGGGCACGTTCGCGCAAGACACCGCAAATGATTACCAACTGACGCGCGAAGCACAGGACGCTTACGCTATTGAATCGCTTCGTCGCGCGCAAAGCGCGATTGCAGACGGCGCATTCAAAGCGGAAATCGTTCCTGTGACCGTTGCCACTCGCAAGGGCGACGTCATCATAGATACCGACGAGCAACCCGGCAAAGGCATGCCCGACAAGATACCGACGCTCAAGCCAGCCTTTGCCAAGGATGGCACGATTACGGCAGCGACCAGCTCGTCGATTTCGGATGGTGCCGCAGCGCTTGTTCTGACCCGTCAATCGGTCGCCGACGCTAATGGCCAAACGCCCATTGCACGTATCGTCGCGTACGCCGCGCACGCGCAAGAGCCATCGGCATTTACCACTGCCCCTGTGGGTGCGATTAACAAATGTCTTGAAAAGGCTGGTTGGACCATCGGCGACGTCGACCTGTTCGAAGTGAACGAAGCATTTGCCTGCGTCGCGATGTTCGCGATGCACGACCTTGGCATTCCGCATGACAAGATTAACGTTCATGGCGGCGCCACAGCATTGGGTCACCCCATTGGCGCATCGGGTGCGCGCATTATCACGACGTTGGTGGCGGCGCTGCAACGACATGGCAAAAAACGCGGCTTGGCATCGCTGTGCATTGGCGGCGGTGAGGCGACAGCTTTGGCGATTGAGCTTATTTAACCGATACAATTCGCGACAACAATGTCCGGTTTCTGAACGGCTTATTCGACGCCCGTTCACGGTCCGAAGTCCATCTAGGGAACGTCGACGCAGTTAGTGCGTTTACGTCGAGAGAAAAGGACAGAAGACCATGAAGACCAAGTTTTTGATCGCAGCGGTCATCGCCACCACCTTAACACCGATGGCGGCGCAGGCGCAGACACGTGAACTAAATCGTGACCGTCAGGAAATTCGCCAAGAAAAGCGCGAAGTGCAAGACGCACGCCGCTACGGCGACCGTCAGGACGTCCGCGAAGAACGCCGTGATGTGCGTGAAGCCCGTCAGGAATATAAGGAAGATTGGCGCGAATATCGGCAGAAAAACCGTCGTGCTTTTCAGGGAAGCCGTTTTAACGCCCCGTTCCGTTATCGCACATTCAACAGCGGCGTAAGCATCGGCGCGACCTATTATGCACCACGCTATCGGGTGAGCAATTATGCGAACTACCGCTTGCCCAACCCGGGCCGTTACCAAACATATGTACGTCACTATAACGACGTGCTGCTGGTGAACACACGCACCGGCCGAGTTATTAGAGCCTATCGCGGCTTTTACCTCTAAAGCGTTCAATCCTCCCTGAACGCTTTGGGCCGTCGGAGAAATCCGGCGGCCCTTTGCATTTTTGCTGCGGCAGTTTAACGATACCGCATGAATATTGTTTTCGTCCTCTTCGACAATGTCACGCAACTCGATTTTACGGGGCCCGTGCAGTTTTTATCGCGGTTGCCGGGCGCGGATGTGCATGTTGTCAGCAAAACCGGCGCGGCGGTTACCACAGATAGCGGCTTTTCCATTCTGCCCGGGTCGTCATTCAAAGACTGCCCACAGGCGGACATTGTTTGCGTGCCCGGCGGCCATGGCGTCCGCGAGGCGATTGCCGATGCCGAGATCGTCGACTTTGTCCGGACTCAAGCAAGCGGCGCGCAATATATCACAAGCGTGTGCACCGGTGCCTTCATTCTCGGTGCGGCAGATTTACTCCAGGGCAAGAAAGCGACCTGTCACTGGGCTTACACCCATCTGTTGCCGATGTTTGGCGCAACCCATCGCCCGGCACGCGTTGTCCGTGACGGCAATTTGGTCACCGCCGGCGGCGTAACATCCGGCATCGACTTTGCGCTTGAACTGATTTCAGACATCGCAGGTGAGGATGTCGCGCGGTCCATCCAGCTCGCGCTCGAATATGACCCGGCACCGCCATTTAGTGGTGGAACGCCCGCCAGTGCGCCTGAAACAATAGTCTCAAACCTCCGCGCACGCGTCTATGAAAAGGCGGCAGCCGAGATGGAAACAGCGATAAAAAACGTAATTTAACCCGTCAGTTAAATTCTCTCTGGACGAAGCCTATTTGAGGGCATAGCCTCTCTATCGGGAGAGAAAAAACTATGACGAATAAGCTTTGGCTCGCAGCCGCATTTGCTGGCGCTACACTGTTTCTGGGCTCATGCCAAAAGGTACCGGGCCCGACCGACGTCCCTGCCTTTACTGCGATTAACGGGGAGTATTTGAAGACCGGCGGCGATGGTTCCAACTGGGCAATGACCGGTTTCAATTATAATGAGCAGCGGCACAGCCCACTCACACTGATTAACGACAGCAATGTGCAGGATCTGGGCATTGCATGGTTCGCCGACCTGCCCGATGCACGCGGCCAGGAAGCAACCCCAGTGGTTGTGGACGGCAAAATGTTCATTTCGACCGCGTGGTCAAAGGTATTCGCTTATGATGCAAAAACCGGCAAACCATTATGGAGTTTCGACCCCGAAGTTGACAAAGCGCGCGGGGTCAAAGCCTGCTGCGACGTAGTCAACCGCGGCGTCGCTTTCTGGAAAGGGAGCGTTTTTGTCGGAACCATCGACGGTCGCCTGATTTCGTTGGATGCCACCACGGGCAAGCAATTGTGGAGTGTCCAAACGCTTGATCTGGAATCCAATGGGACAATCACGGGCGTCCCGCGGGTCGTAAAGGACAAGGTCGTTATTGGCTTTGGTGGCGCTGAGTTCGGCGCGCGTGGCTATGTCACCGCTTATGACGCCGCGACCGGCGAACAGGCATGGCGTTTTTACACCACGCCCAATCCCAAAGGCGAGCCCGACAATGCCGCGAGCGATGAAATTTTGAAGACTGCGGCCACGAGCACATGGAGCGCAAAACCCAAAAAGGGTGACTGGCGCGAAAGCGGCGGTGGCGGCACCGTATGGGACGCTATCGTCTATGATGCCGAGCTTGATCAACTGTACCTTGGCGTTGGCAACGGGAACCCTTGGAACCATGGCATCCGGTCAAATGGCGAAGGTGACAATCTGTTCCTGTCGTCCATCGTCGCGCTAAAGCCCGATACTGGCGAATATGTCTGGCATTATCAGGAAACGCCAGCCGAAAGCTGGGACTACACCGCAACGCAGCCCATTATATTGGCGACAGAAACGCGCGACGGCAAAGAACGCAAGGTTCTTTACCACGCGCCCAAGAACGGATTTTTCTTCACCATCGACCGCCTGAACGGCAAAATGTTGTCGGCCAACCCCTTCATCGACGGCATCACTTGGGCAACTGGCTACGACGTAAAGACCGGGCGGCCCATCGAAAATCCCGAAGCGCGGTATGAAAAAACCGGCAAGCTTTATATGGCGAACCCGTCGGCGCTTGGTGCACATAACTGGCACCCCATGAGCTTTAACCCGGCCACTGGCCTCGTCTACATTCCGGCACTGTACATCGGCGGCGCGTATCTGCCGCCGGTTGCGCCAAATGAGCAGGACCGCAAGGCGCTTGGTTTCAACACCGGCGGCGCGATGGCGACCGCTGACCTTCCCGATGACACCAATTTTGTGAAGGCTGTAAAAGCGGCCACGACCGGTAAGCTGGTGGCATTCGACCCCAAGACCGGCAAAGCAAAATGGACGGTTGACCACCCTGCCTCTTGGAATGGCGGGACGATGACCACAGCCGGAAATCTGGTTTTCCAAGGCACAGCCATGGGCGAGTTCCGTGCTTACGCTGCGGATACCGGCAAGCAGCTGTTGAACCTCAACGTACAGTCGGGCGTGTTATCCGGCGCATCGACCTATACGGTTGATGGCGAACAATATGTCGCCTTCCTCACCAGCAAAGGCGGCGCGTTTCCACTTGTTTCCGGTTATGCCGGCGCAACCAGCGCGGCGGTTCCCAACTTACCCCGCTTGATCGTTCTCAAGCTGGGTGGGAAAGCTACATTGCCACCTGTACCGGAAACGCCGGCATATGTGTGGGCACCGCCAACGCAATTCGGCACGCCAGCCGACATCGCTGCGGGAGGATCAAACTTCCAACGTTATTGCCTCGTCTGCCATGGGCCGGGCGCTGTCGGCAATGGCGTGCTGCCCGACCTGCGCAAGTCAGGCACAATTGCCGACGCAGCAACGTGGAAATCCGTGGTCATTGATGGCATCCTGAAAGGCAATGGCATGGTCAGCTTTGGCAGCGTGTTGACTCCGCAAGAAGCCGAGCAAATGCGCGCCTATGTTGTCAGCCGTGCACATTATGCAAAGGCGAACGACGCGGCGTTGAGCGGTAGTGGAAAAAAGGCAGCAAAATAAAAAACTGCTGCCCATGTTTCCAGCATCTGCCTAAAATTTAGGCAGATGCTGGAGCCCTTTGGGCCTGAATTAACGCGTTTAGGTGTTGGTCAATTTTGGCACGATACTTGATAAGTCTTCTACATCATCCGCGCGCACGGAGCCTAAGCGTCACGCGCCATAAAGGGAAAAGCCATGAAAAAGATCGAAGCGATCATCAAGCCATTCAAACTGGACGAGGTGAAAGAAGCGCTGCACGAAGTTGGCGTCTCAGGCATCACTGTGACTGAAGCCAAGGGCTTTGGCCGTCAAAAGGGCCACACCGAACTGTATCGGGGCGCAGAATATGTCGTCGACTTTCTGCCCAAGGTAAAGCTTGAGGTTGTCGTCGAGGACGGCCTTGCCGACCGCGTCGTCGAAGCCATTGCGGCAGCGGCCCAAACCGGTCGCATTGGCGACGGCAAGATTTTTGTTATCCCCGTTGAAACCGCGCTGCGTATTCGCACCGGCGAACGCGATAATGATGCCGTCTAAAAAATCCAAAATATCCAAAAAAGACAAGCCAAAGAAGGAAAGCAAAATGGGTACCTCAGCCAAGGACATTATCAAGCGCATCAAGGATGAGGAGATCGAGTGGGTCGATGTCCGCTTCACTGATCCCAAGGGCAAATGGCAGCATCTGACCATGTGCGCTGGCGTAATCGGCGAAGACGAGTTGGAAGACGGCCTGATGTTTGACGGTTCGTCCATCGAAGGCTGGAAAGCCATCAATGAATCCGACATGATCCTGAAGCCAGATTTGGATGCCGTGTACGTGGATCCATTCTCCGCAACACCAATGATGATCATCTTCTGTGATATTGTCGAGCCATCAACCGGCGAGCTTTACAGCCGTGATCCGCGTTCGACCGCAAAGCGCGCTGAAGCATATTTGAAAACAACCGGCATCGGCGACACCGTATATGTCGGTCCAGAAGCTGAATTTTTCATGTTCGACGATGTGCGTTTCGAAAACAGCTATAACACGTCGTACTACAAGATCGACGATATCGAGCTGCCAACGAACACAGGCACAAAGTATGAAAGCGGCAATATGGGCCATCGCCCGCGCGCAAAGGGTGGCTATTTCCCCGTCGCGCCCGTCGACAGCGCCATGGATATCCGTGGCGAAATGGTTTCGACCATGCTTGAAATGGGACTGCCTTGCGACAAGCACC
>JBKBTH010000395.1:0-1955 GCA_046290915.1 Sphingorhabdus sp. | reverse complement strand
ACCTATCTACTAATGAGCCGGTTCCGCGCGTTGTAGATGAAACCATGGCCGTCCTTGGGCGGCTTGATATCTTGCTGAATAATGCGGGCATCATCCGCCGGAATGATGCGGTGGACTTTACTGAAGAAGATTGGGATGCCGTGGTCGACACCAATCTCAAAACCTTGTTCTTCCTGTCACAGGCCGCAGCCAAGGGCATGATCGCGCAAGGTTCGGGCAAGATTATAAATATCGCGTCGATGCTTACCTTTCAGGGCGGCATTCGCGTCCCAAGCTATACCGCGTCGAAATCGGGTGTGGGTGGCTTGACCAAAGCCATGGCCAATGAATGGGCCGCAAAGGGCATCAATGTAAACGCCATCGCACCGGGCTATATCGAGACCAATAATACGGCAGCGCTGCAGGCGGATGAAAACCGCAACCGTCAAATCGTTGAGCGTATCCCAGCCGGGCGTTGGGGTAAGGCCGAGGATATTGGCGGTGCTGCTGTATTTTTGGCGTCGTCTGCTGCCGACTATGTCAATGGCCATATTCTGGCCGTTGATGGCGGCTGGTTGGCGCGCTAACATCCTGTATGTCCAAGTCTGTCGTTTTTTTCGGTGAGCTGCTTATTCGGCTAACCGCCCCCGGGCGAGAATTGCTGATGCAGTCACCATCCTTCGACGTCCAAGTTGGCGGGGCCGAGGCAAATGTTGCCGTCGGTCTTGCGCTTTTGGGGCACCCGACGATAATGGTCAGCGCCGTTCCCGACAACGCGTTGGGACGCGGCGCAGTTTCGTCCATCCGCGCGCATGGCGTCGACTGCAAAAAAGTCCAGATACGCGATGGACGAATGGGTCTGTATTTCCTGGCGCAGGGCGCAGGACTTCGTGCTTCAGAAATCGTCTATGACCGTCTGGGTTCAAGCTTTGCGCAAGCGACCGCAACGGATTTTGATTGGGACGCGTTGCTAGCGAATGCGCAGATGTTGCATTTGTCAGGGATTACCCCTGCACTTGGGCCGCAATCTGCGGAAGCAGCATTAGCGGCGGCCAAAGCTGCGGTGCGCCTGGGTGTGCCGATTTCGTTCGATGGAAATTACCGCGCCATGTTGTGGGAGCGTTGGGACAGCAATCCGCGCGCGATCCTGAGCGAATTGATGGGCATGGCTGATATCCTGTTCGGCAATCATCGCGATATATCTTTGGTTCTCGGTAAGGATTTCTCCGGCGACGGTGCCGACCGCAGACGCGAAGCTGCGCAGGCTGCTTTTGATGCATTCCCCACGTTAAAATTGATTGCGTCAACCGCGCGGCATCTCGTCAGCGCTGATCATCATCAATTGTCGGCGCGCGTAGATTTACGCGACAGCTTTGCCCAAACTGACGAGGTTGATGTCACCGGGATTATTGACCGCATTGGCGCAGGCGATGCCTTCGCCGCTGGGGTGCTGCATGCCCATTTTGCAGGTGGGAATGCTGACATTATGGCGAAGACAGGCCTTGCGCTGACATGCCTCAAACATTCCCTGCCGGGCGACGCGAGCTTATTTGGCCAAGCTGACATCGACGCGTTTGTGGACGGAAATCTTGACGTCCGACGCTAACCACTTCAGCCGCCGGGCTGTCTTGGGCGGAGCAATGGCCATGGCCATGGTGCCGACACATGCTGCCAAAGTGCAATCTAACCTCCGTATTTTAAAAGGCATAAGATACGGCGTCGCCGAACGCTTCGCTGCCCCGATTGCTGTGCCATTTGTTGCGCCGTCCGGTGGTGCTTTTGCGTCATTCGGGCCAGCCTGTCCGCAGCCCGGCAACCGTTACCTTCCTACAAGCGAGGATTGTCTGTTTCTCAATCTGTGGGCCCCCACGGCAAAGGCAAAGCAGCCCCGGCCGGTCATGGTGTATTTCCACGGCGGCGCATATTCGACGGGAAGCGTCACTGACCCAATAAATGACGGCGCTGCGCTGGCTTCA
>JBKBTH010000394.1:0-1968 GCA_046290915.1 Sphingorhabdus sp. | reverse complement strand
GCTGATGGTGCCTTTGGATGGGGATTGACGGCACGCATCGTCTGGCGGCCAGCATGGCTTATTTGTGCCCAAAAATGATTGCCATTGCGGGTCGCTGCTTTGGTCCACAACTTGAGCGCTTCCATCATGGCTTCGTCGGGTTGTCCGTCGAAAAACACATTCCCGGGCCGTTCCAGATGGTCGGCGTCGATATGGATGTTGCCGGAAATTTGGAGACCAGCGCCCCCATCCGACCAGATGCCGTAAAGGCGCTGCAGCTCCGCCGTCGGCATACCATGGATATCGGCCAAACCCTCGGTCATGGCTGCTTTTGCTATTCGGTTATCGAGCACTGCCCCGCAGGGCAGTTTTAATGAAATGCCTAAAATCACTTGGCTTCGCTTGGCTCTTCAATTTTCGGAGCAGCAGCGCCCGTGGTTTTAGGCTCCGTGCTTTTGTCCGCCGTATTTTTGGCTGGCTCCGCAGTGATACCGGCGGGCATCGCCTCAACCGGAGCTTCATCTGTTGATTCGTCGGTGTTAATCATGTCGTCGCTGATCGTGCCTTCAAGGCTGTCGAGATCGTCCATCCGCGTTTCAGTTACCTGATTGTCTTCTTTGGATCCGCCACAAGCGGACAACGCCAGCAAGGCTGCAAAGGCAGGTGCTATGATGGTTAAGCGCATATTTCCCTCACGTCTCTATTGCGCTGCGACCGTACAATTTCCGCTCGCTTTGGCAAGGCTGTTGAGAAAGTCGGAGAAGGTGGCCTGCAATGCTTCGTCGAAGTCTGACAGTGTCGCCTGAATGCCCAGGTCCGCAAGGCTGGTGACAGGAAATTCGGATATCCCGCACGGGACGATGCCACCAAAATGGCTAAGATCAGGGGATATGTTTACAGCAAAGCCATGCATCGTCACCCATCTGCGGATGCGCACGCCGATTGCACCAATTTTGGCTTCCTGTCCGCTTTTTGTGTCGCACCATATGCCAACGCGACCTTCGGCACGGCGTGCCTCCACGCCGAAACGGGCAAGCGCGGCAATAACCCAGCCTTCTAACGCATGCACGTAGCAGCGGACATCTTTGCAGTGCTTGGCAAGGTCAAGCATTACATAGCCGACCCGCTGCCCTGGTCCATGATATGTGTACCGTCCGCCGCGTCCGGTGCTGTAAACGGGAAATGCCGTGCTCAACAATTCCGCCGGGTCCGCACTCGTCCCGCCTGTGTATAATGGCGGGTGTTCCAGCAGCCAGATAAGCTCGCGCGCATCTTCCTCACGAATGGCGGTTTGCAATGCTTCCATTCGGGCAACAGCATCGGGATAAGGGGTTAGCCCGCTGGAAACTTCCCAATCAATATTTGCATCGATATTCATGCGTAGTGCTTAGCATGGCGCAAGCCGCTTGCCACCGCATATGTCAGTCTCTACGCGACGAAGGGATAGGGAGTTCATATGCAAAAGAAGCTTGATTATCGTGCGGTGGGACAAGGTGCGCGGGCTTCATTCGCAGCGCATCGTGAGGAAATCGTCGCAATTTCGGGCGTTTTCATTTTCATGGTGAACTGGATCGCTAGCTATCTGGCGCCGCCGCTCGTGCTCGACAGCTTTGATGACACAAATAAGGTCATCGCGGCCTTCAGTGTATATTTGGCCGCGAACTGGCCGGTATTATTGCCGGCAATGCTTGTCACGATGTTCGGCAGCCTCGTTCTGTATGTCCTGCTTTCGGGACGGAAATTGGCCAAGGTAGGCGACGCATTTGGCATCGCCGCCGCTCTGTTCCTGACTTATCTCACCGCGACAATCTTGACGGGCTGGGCGACATTTGCTGGATTCTTTCTGTTCATCATTCCCGGACTTTATCTTACGGGGCGCTTTGCCGTGTTACCTGCGGTGATCGCGCAAGAACCAGCGCTTGGTATCACGGACGCTGTTAAGCAGACTTGGGAGACAACCAGCAAATGCGGTTGGGCCATTCTGATATT
>JBKBTH010000393.1:0-1974 GCA_046290915.1 Sphingorhabdus sp. | reverse complement strand
CAATTACCCACCTACCATGATAGCCTTCACCTCAACATACTCAGCAAAGCCATGTTCGCCCCATTCGCGGCCATTGCCGCTGCGTTTATATCCGCCAAAGGGTGCGTGGAAATCAAAACCGCCGTTGATCCAGATTGCACCTGTGCGCATCCGGCGCGCAATAGCAACGGCTGCGTCTTTGTCCTGCCCGCTGACATAGCCGCCAAGCCCGAATACGCTGTCATTGGCGATGGCAACTGCATGGTCGATGTCGTCATAGGCGATAAGCACCAGCACAGGGCCAAAAATTTCCTCGCGGGCGATGACAGACTCATTCGTCGTCACGAATACCGTGGGCTTTACGTAATAGCCCGTGTCGAAGCCCTCAGGTCGACCAAGCCCGCCTGCGATTAATTCGGCGCCTTCGTCCAGACCTTTCTGGATATATCCCTGCACGATGTTCCACTGTGCTTTGGAAACCACCGGACCCATGCTGACATCGCCGTTTGGATCGCCAACGGTCACGGTCGCCGCGCCCGCTTTTGCCGCTTCAACGGCTTCGGCCAAACGTGAACCAGGAACCAGCAAGCGCGAGCCCGCGGAGCAGGTTTGGCCAGCATTGACCATCATTCCTGCTGTCGCTGCGGTGACGTTTGCGGCTAAGTCGCTATCGTCCAAAATAACCCAAGCGCTTTTGCCGCCAAGTTCCAGGCCAACGCGCTTTACAGTGTCGGCTGCATCTTTTGTAATCTGAATGCCCACCGGTTCGGAGCCGGTAAAGCTGATCATATCAACATCAGGATGCTTGGAAAGCGCCGCGCCAATGACGCTGCCCTGGCCTTGCACCATATTAAACACGCCTGCAGGTGTTCCGGCCTTGTCCATGATTTCGGCAAGTATCTGCGCGCTATACGGTGCCAGTTGCGGCGGCTTCAAAACCGAGGTGCAGCCAGTGGCAAGTGCAGGGAATACTTTGACAGTTACCTGATTAAGCGGCCAATTCCATGGCGTAATCAAGCCGCAGACGCCAATCGGCTCTTTCAAAATGATCGTGTTGCCGCGCTGCTCCTCAAATTTGAAATTCTCCAGAACCTCAATTGCTGTTTGCAAATGGCCAGCACCAAGGCCGACGTGGAAACCGCAGCCCAGTGACAAAGGTGCACCCATTTCTTCGGTAACTGCTTCGCCCAATTCCTGCATACGCGCCGCATATTCGGCCTGAATAGCGCGTAACAGATCTAGCCTCTCCTTGACGCTGGTTTGTGACCAACTCGTAAAGGCACCGCGAGCAGCGGCAACCGCCAAATCCACATCAGCCGTCGAACCGAGCGAGATGGTGCCGCTGACCGCTTCCGTTGCTGGGTTGATAACGTCGGCTGATTTCGGAGAGATAGGATCAACCCATTTCCCGTCGATGTAGAATTGGGTGTAATTGCGCATCTTCTCTCTCCTCTAACCCCTCCCTGAAAGGAGGGGTTTAGTTCTTACTGCTGTCCTTCGGCATACCAAGTGCGGAACTTGTCATATTTTGGCATTTCTTCCGAATTTGCTTTAGGATCGATCTTAACGTGGATCACAGCAGGACCACCGCGGGCATAAGCACGGGCGATTGCTGGGCCAATCTCGTCAGCAGTCGTAACATATTCACCGTGTGCGCCAAGGCCTTCGGCAATTTTGTCCATGCGAACCTTATCGCTCCAGTGGGTTCCGGTTTCCGGTGTGCCCTGACCAAATGTCCGCTTGTAAACGCCAACTTCAAGGCCCCACTGGAAATCAACCGCAACGACGCAGACCAAAGGAAGATTGCGTCGAACTGCAACTTCGAGTTCAGCAATATGGAAAAGGAATGACGAATCTGAAGTCACCAACATGCCGGGACGGGTCACTCCAGTTTCAGCGATATCAGCCAGCATCGCGCCCGTAGCATAGGGCAAGCCAGTACCGATATGGCCGTAATTCTGGTTCCAGATGACATCGTTCGGTTTGCACTGGTTA
>JBKBTH010000392.1:0-1976 GCA_046290915.1 Sphingorhabdus sp. | reverse complement strand
TGCAGCGCAGTGACGCCGCCATTGGCAAGCGCGCGGCTAAAGCCCGGATCCTGAGGCCATACGCTGTGCTCCGCCCACACTTCAGGCGTCGTTGGCGAAGTCGCTTCGTTTCCGTCGCTATGCGCCTCAACCGATGGTGTCGGATAATCGCCGAGATGAGAGTGGATATCGATGATACCCGGGGTCACGAACTTGCCTGCCCCGTCTACAACCGCAACATCCGCCGGTATCGCGGTTTCAGGCCCGCCGACGCTGCTGATTTTTCCGCCCGAAATGAATACCACGCCATTTTCAATTTTACCGCCTTCGCCATCGTAAACGGTGACATTACGGATGGCGGTCGAGACGCCCGGATAGGCCTTGTACGTCGAAGGAAACGGCAGTGGTGCCTTTTCAGCCGGCTTTGCAGCAGGTGCAGAAGACGCCGTCTTTGGCCCTTCCGCGTTTGAACAGGCCATAAGAGCCAGTGGCAGCACAAGATATGCGCTGCGCAGTGCATTAAACTTTGCCATCACTTAACTCCGGTTTGTTGGGTGAACGCCAGCGGCAGCAGGTTCGCCTGCTTCGGCCTGACCTTCGAGATGTCCGTCGTCACGCAAGGTGTCGAGGTGCATCAATTTTTTGATCAGCGGCGAGATTACGACAACGGCAATACCTACGCCGATCGCGATCCAGCCGATTTGGCTATACACAGCCATAACGACTTCGCGGCCAGCACCTTCGCCAGATGCCGCTTCGGAGCCCGTTGCTGCAGCAATTAGTCCAGCAGCAAAGTTACCTGTGGCTGATGCGAAGAACCATGTGCCCATGATCAACGAAGCAAGATGCGCGGGCGCCAACCGGTTCATGGCGCTAAGCCCAACCGGTGACAGGCACAATTCGCCGGTTGTGTGGAACAGGTAGATCAGGAAAATGAACAGCACAGGAACCATGCTGTCCGCGCCTGCCGCGGCAGACCCTGCGACCAGAACCAGGAAACCAATCCCAAGTTGCACGATGCCCAAACCGAACTTGGCAGGGGCCGAAGGTTCAAGACCCTTGCGACCAAGCGTCGTCCAAAGCCACGCAAACAGCGGAGCAAGCAGGACGATGTAAATGGCGTTCAAGGACTGGAACACCGATGCGGGAACTCCAGCGCGATCCACATGGCGATCCGTGAACAGATTGAGCGATGAGCCCGCTTGTTCAAACAAGGCCCAGAACAGGATCGAACCGATAATCAGGAACATCGCGGCAAAAATACGGTCACGATCATGTGGTTCCAGTTTCCGCACTGCTGTCCACAGAACATAGGCAACAAGAATAGCGCCAGCGATACCGAGCAAAGTGCCCACGACGGCCTGATTTTGCACCAGCCACCAGCAGATGCCGACAGCCACCAAGCCAACGACATACAGCAACCACTCAAGCTTGATGCCCATTACCGGCTTGTTCAATGCCTCAGGGTTTGATGGTTCGCCGCGGCCAAGCAACAGTGGCTTGAACGCGATGAAGACAATCAGTCCAAACAACATGCCGACGCCAGCAGCGCCAAATCCATAGGACCAGCCATAGGTTTCGCCAAGATATCCGCATAAAAGCGCGCCTAAGGCTGCACCGAGGTTAATGCCCATGTAGAAAATGGTGTAAGCACCATCGCGACGTACGTCAGTGCGTGGGTATAATTGCCCCACAATAACCGAGATGTTCGCTTTCAGGAAACCTGAACCCACAATGATAAACGCAAGCGCAAGCCAGAAGATATTCAACGAAGCCGTGTCTTGGCCGCCAGTGCCTTCAAAGCCCATCAAGAGATGCCCGAAGGTCAACAGCACAGCGCCGTAGGTAACCGCTTTTCGTTGCCCAAGCCATCTATCGGCCAAATAGCCGCCAAGCACTGGCGTGATATATACCAGAGCCGTGTAAGCACCGTAGATAACGCCCGATTTTTCGTCCGAAAACAGCCAGTGCTTCGTCAGATAAAAGATCAGCAGTGC
>JBKBTH010000391.1:0-1991 GCA_046290915.1 Sphingorhabdus sp. | reverse complement strand
CCGATCCTCGACGTCATAACGCAATGCGACGCCAGCTTTGAATTGGTCGGACATTTTATAGTCAACCGACCCAAATGCAGCATAAACATCGGTCTTGAATGTGTCGTTGAATAACTGTGAAGTCGGGTTGCTGCTGCCGGGTGCATTATACAGGGTACGGCTGACACCTTGACCGAGGTCCGCGCCAAGGCTCACGCCCACTGTGCGGTCGATATGCAATCCATAGACACCCAATTGCCAGTTCAGCGCGCCATCATTGTTCGACGCCAGACGGATTTCGCCGCTAATGTCCTTTTGGTTGCGAATTTGCAGTTGCGTGCCGTCGCAGGTTGTTGGGCTATACGCACCGAAGGTTGAACCGGTCGCTGGCGCAAAGATAAATGGTACGGGTATCTGCCCGACGAAACCTGGTGGGTTCAACGGGAAACCCGTTAAAGCTGCAGTTGATGCAAAGCACTGGTTTTGTACCGCGAGGTTTGTTGCGTTGGCAGGTGCGCCCAAGGCGGGTGCAATGTAACGGGCGAAATCAGCCGAGGTACCATCCGCCGTCAGGCTTTGATCAACGTCCGAATACAAAGCCCAAGCGGTCAGCCGCGTTGAACCGAAGTCATGATCGATTTTTGCCGAAAGGTCGATCGACCGCTGGTCGTTCGTTGGCCGGATGTTGCTGTAGTAACGCAGTTCGTGGGCATCGACGTCTTCGAAGAAAGCGCCGCCAAATGCTTCGATGTGAAACACCGAGTTGAAGTTAATGGAGGCACCCGAAAACTTCGAGTAGCGGGCCTTTACATCAAGTTCAGTCGCGTCGCCGAGTTGCGCCATAAAGCGGCCATCGATGGAATAGACTTCCTGATCGTCGACAACTTTGCGGTCGAGATACAGGTTGCGATAAAAACCGTCGGTGCTGCGGTAATTGCCAGACAGCACGAAACCTGCATTATCACCCAAGGGCGCTGAAATGTAGGCAGTTCCCTCCATCGTTTGTTCGTTGGCATAGCTGAGTTTGACAGCGCCTTCGAGGACATCGCCTGGCTTAACGGTCGATACCACAATCGCGCCCGCCGCAGCGTTGCGACCGTAGATTGCGCCTTGCGGGCCTTTTAAGATTTCGATCTGGCGTAGCGTGCCCTGTGTTTGGTTGAGTTGCGCTGTGTTGGTTTTCAAAATGCCGTCGACTACCAAAGCGACCGAGCTTTCGGCGTCACGCGCACCATTGATACCGCGGATATTGATCTGGGTGTCGCCAGCTTCGGCGGTTCCCGTCACGATTGTCACGCCGGGCGTAAGTTGGGCAAAGCCCTGCGCATTATCTGCGCCCGTTTTGGCAAGCGAGTCGGCATCAATGACCGATACAGACGCCGGAACGTCGACAAGCCGTTCATTCTGACGCCGTGCGGTTACAATGATTTCTTCCGCTTCTACGCCCTCATCGGCAGTCTGCGCGAATGCCGACGTGGGCACCAAAACACTGACTGCAATCGATGAGAGGAGTGCACTTTTTCCAATACGCATGTAACCTAACCCCCTGTTGTACCATTTATTGCTTTGGTGACAGCTTATTGTATACAAATAGCATTCGTCAAGAGGAGCGTTGCAGTAATGTCCCGGGCATCAGAACGAGCATATAACCACATACGCAGCATGATTTTGTCTGGCGAGTTGCAGCCCGGTTCGCAAATTCGTGAGGAAGCGCTTGCGGAATTGTGCGGGGTTTCCCGCACCCCCGTGCGTGATTCTCTCCGGCGGCTTGAGGCTGAAATGTTCATTCGGCGTAATGACTCACAGCGAAGCTTTGTGGCGGATTGGTCGCTCGATGATCTGGAGGATGCCTTCCAGTTACGCGCTATGTTGGAGGCGCATGCGGCAAAGCGCGCCGCAAGCCGCATCACACGTGAGCAATTGGGGTGGCTTCGGCTTCATAATGCCCAGCTTAAGCAGGCTATCGATATTCCGAGCCCCGATGTGCCTAAATTTCTCGATCACAATCGGCA
>JBKBTH010000390.1:0-1996 GCA_046290915.1 Sphingorhabdus sp. | reverse complement strand
GTCGATGAGACCCCAGCACCAGTGGTTGATGCTCCCGCAGCTCCGGTTGATGAGACACCAGCGCCAGTGGTTGATGTTCCCGCAGCTCCGGTTGATGAGACACCAGCACCAGTGGTTGATGTCCCAGCAGCTCCGGTTGACGACACACCAAAACCAACACCGCCACAGGCAACACCTGAAGATGCGATCAAGCCTATTGAAGTTGAAATAGAGCGTGTCGGAAGCAGCCGTGCTGATGTTTTGGATGGCGGTTTACTTGACGACACACTGTTCGGTAAGAACGGCAATGACATCCTTTCCGGAATGGCCGGCGACGATGCCTTGGACGGAGGTAAAGGCAGCGACAAGCTCTTTGGCGGTGCAGGTGACGATACGCTCAATGGCGGTAAGGGCATGGATTATCTCGACGGTGGCGAGGGTGCGGATATCTTGTCAGGCGGAAAGGGTAGCGATACCTTCAAGTTTGGCGATGATGACATGGTCCTGGATTTCAAATCGGGTGAAGACTTGATTGATCTGAGCAGCATGGGCGTTACCGCTTCCAACTTTGTCGAAATGGTCACCATGAGCCGTCAAGGATCAATGACGACGCTGAACGTAGGTGATGAATCGATGACCCTGCTTGGTTCGAAATCTATTGACCTCGACGACTTCATGTTTGCTGAAGAAAATGAGGCAGAAAGCTTGTTGAACGAAGCACTCTCCATCGTCAGCGGAGAAGACAATGGCCGTATGGGTACGGATGAACGCCTACAAAGTGACGATGCTGTCACTTCTGGTGCATCCAACATGATTGTTGACGGCTACAGCGATATGTCGATCAACCTGTTCAAGCCAGTTGAGCCCGATACGATCGTTCCGATGTTCTAATCCGGTAAAGCACAAGCAAAGAGCAAAAGGCCTGGGTCAGCAATACTGCCTCAGGCCTTTTCTTTTTATTGCTGTTGAAAGGGGTAGAATGGGCCTCATCTTCGAGGCGTTGGGCGCAGATAGGTGAACTGTCGCGTCCCTATTGTTTGTTGATTTTATCTTGGGAATTTGCGCGGCGCTGTTCGGTGCAACACAGCACTACAGCGTGAGCAAATAAGCAATCACCTGTTCGCGTGTGGCGCGGTCTTGAATGCCGTTAAATGGCATCTTGGTGTTGGGCACCGTCTTCTTCGGCGCGGTTAGCCACCGGTCGAGCGTTTTTGCGTCCCACGTTAGCCCTGAAGACTTCAGCGCTGGGCTGTACGCGTATCTTTCAAGCGTGCCAGCGCGCCTGCCACCAACGCCTGCGAGGCTTGGGCCAAAAATCGTTTTTCCGGCCTGTGTCGAATGACATCCTGCGCATACCGCAAAAGCCGCAGGGGGTGCCTGCTGCGCCGTCGCCGGACGCGGCAGTGTGGCTGTGGTGAAAAATACAATAAACACGGCAATTGCCGCCGTTTGCGGGAAATAGCGCACGTTTAGTCTCACGGTTGGATCTTCATCGACAAAAATAAGGCGACGGCAGGATGGCCCGCCGTCGCCGTAATCATTGGTTATTGGAAGCGATCTGCGTCCATCACCTTTGTCCATGCCGCGATGAAATCGGTCACAAACTTTTCTTTCGCGTCGTCCGAAGCATATACTTCGGCAACGGCACGCAACTCTGCATTTGACCCGAATACGAGGTCAACCGGTGTTGCGGTCCACTTGGCGGAACCGGTTGCACGATCCTTACCTTCGTAAAGGCCCGCATTCGTTGCCGACTTCGCCCAGACTGTGTCCATCGACAGCAGGTTGGTGAAGAAGTCGTTCGTCAGCGTGCCTGGCTTGCTGGTAAATACACCGGCAGTCGAACCACCAGCATTTGCACCAAGAACGCGCATACCACCGACCAACACGGTCGTTTCTGCAACGGTCAGGCCAAGCAAGTCCGCTTTGTCGACCAGCGCTTCAGTTGGACCGAAATACGCATCCGACGCAAAGTAGTTACGGAAGCCGTCGGTTTTTGGCTGAAGCTGATTGAACG
>JBKBTH010000389.1:0-1997 GCA_046290915.1 Sphingorhabdus sp. | reverse complement strand
TATCAAACGCTGCGGCCATTGCATTATATGCAGCGACCGTTCGGCGGGCTTAATTGGGGGAAAAGTGATGCGGCAGATTCAGGTAAAATTATGGATGAAGGTAGCGGTTGCGACGGCGTCCGTCTTTTCCCTGAGTGGATGCCTGATTCTGCCGGGCGAATTTGATTCGGCCATGACCATAAAGCAAAATGGTGATTTCCGCTTTTCCTACAAAGGGCAAATTCAGCTGGTTGGTCTTAGCAACCTGCTGAATGACGCGGCGTTAAAGGGGACGACCAAAACAGAATTCAAGGCCGTTTGCTGGAGCGATATGGTTACGCCAGCCGCCGACAATTCGGACAGCTTGAAGACCAGCGACGGGCGCGACGATGTGGCAGGGTTACGCGAACATGATTTCTCGATCGTACCGGCCATGTATTGGAGCAACGCGAACAAGCTTGGCAAAGATGCTGCGCCAAGTGCCGAAGCCACCGCCGAAACGCAGCAATCCGCGACGGAATCTGCTGTGGACGTTAGTTCATGGGGTGGTGAAGAGCGCGAATGTTCAGCCGACGAAGTAAAGCAGCAAAAGGCCGAGTGGGACATCCAGCAGGCCGAAAAAAAGAAGCGCGACGACCAGAGCAAGAAAATGGCCGAAATGCTTATGGGTGGGGTTGATCCGGAGAACCCCGAAACCATCAAACGCTTCACGCGCGAATTGGAACGGCTTGCTGCATGGAACAAGGTCGAACATGTCGGCAACGGCGTCTTCATGATTGATTATAGCACGAGTGGCCGCTTGGCAGACGACTATGCATTTCCGGTCATTCCCCGATACGCAGTGGGTGAACCGATGATTCACGTCACACGTTGGGACAATGGCCGTGTGCGCGTTGAGGCACCTGCGTTCCGAACCGATCCCGAAACGTCGCTGACGGCGCTTATGGGCATAGGCAGCATGGCAAGCGGCATGTTTGGCGGTGCAGCGGCGGATAAGGCGCCATACAGCGCTGTTACGATAAAAGGCACCTTCACCCTGACAACCGATGCCCCCATTTTGGCGAACAACAGCGAGAATGGCCCGGAAAAGTCGGAAATGATGCAAATCTTGCGCTGGGATATCGGCCCTGCCGCATATGGCCCACCAATGGCATTGCTGGGTTTAGCGGGCTGATGGGCATTCCCACTGCGCAACTGCACGCTGCACTCGACGCGCTTGCTGCGCTTGAACCTGGTATTGCGCACGCGCTTTCGGTGACTGGCTACCCAGACGAGCGCATTAGAGCGCCGGGCTATGCAACACTGCTGCGGACCATTGTGGGGCAGCAAGTGAGCGTGGCGTCAGCGGCGTCAGTATGGAACAAGCTTGAGGCACTCATCGGCCCCGAATGCCCACCGGACCAGCTGTTGGCGCAAGATTTCGATGCATTGAGAGCCTGCGGCTTGAGCCGCCAGAAACAGGGCTATGCGCGCTCGCTTGCTGAACTCGTGCTGTCGGGCGAACTGCCACTCGATGCGTTGCCCGCCGATGATGAGGAAGCCATTGCCTACCTTACGCGGGTCAAAGGCATTGGCCGCTGGTCAGCCGAAATATATTTGCTTTTTGCCGAGGGCCGAACCGATATTTGGCCGGCTGGCGATCTTGCGGTACAAGAAGGCGTTGGCCGTTTGTTGAAACTGGATGCACGGCCGTCGGAGAAAGAGACCCGCGACATTGCTGAACGTTGGCGCCCGTATCGCGGCGCGGCCGCCATCTTCACATGGCACATTTATGCCAAGGGGTTTCAAGCGATCTAAGAATCACTCAGAGTTTTAGGTGGTTGTTTAATCCCATTACTTCGAGCAGGAACGTTTTGGGCTTTTTGAAAAAGCGGCTCTTGCGGTTCACACTCAGGCCAAGCAAAGCCGCCGCTTCCATGGCAAAATGCACGCAATTGCGGGTGCCCAGATTATAACTTTTACCCGGCAGATTCCGCCATTTGTCGACGAACGCGATGAACCGGCTATATTCGGCGTCG
>JBKBTH010000388.1:0-2005 GCA_046290915.1 Sphingorhabdus sp. | reverse complement strand
CCGCCTTGAAGCTTTCGCCAGCATTCTGCCATGTCGCAATCAACGCATCACGCGCCATAACTTCGCGGCGCAATGGTTTGTCGGCGCGGATGATGTCGCGCATTTGCTCTTCAATCGCGGGCAAGTCGTCCATCGTGAACGGACCACGCGACGCAGGCGCCATCACGTCATAATAAAATCCGTCATCGGTCGACGGGCCAAATGTAATTTGCGTTCCGGGGAACAAGTCCTGCACGGCTTCGGCAAGAATATGCGCAAAGTCATGGCGGGCGAGTTCTAGCGCATCGGCCTCGTCGCGCGTGGTTACCAGTGCAAGCTGAGCATCTGCCTCAAGCGGCCGCATGATATCGCGCAGTTCGCCATCCACCCGCGCCGCAATCGCAGCCTTCGCAAGGCCGGGGCCAATGGCAGCAGCAATATCCGCCGGGGTAGTCCCGCGCGCGACTTCACGGGCAGTGCCATCGGGAAGGGTAATGCGGATCATCTCGGACATGGATTTGCTTGCTTTCAGCTTCGGTTTGGAAGCGTCCCTTTGCCAGCCCCGACGCGAAGTCGCAACCCTGCAGAAATGGCAGTCTTTGAGCGCCGTTTAGGCGGCGCCAACGGCATAATGGAAAGGGTACTTGACATTATTAGGCAATATAGTAAAGAAAGCTTGTCTTATTAAAAAGGTAACTTGACATGACCTCTTGGAACAACCTTGCGCCCTACATGCGGCGATATACCATCAGGGTGCTGCTGTTCATGGCATCTTATATGTTGATCTTGACCAGCAGCCTGGCCTTTGCACGCGGCGGCACCGAACATTCACAAGCCACGCTTATTGGGCTGGCGCTCATCTCCGCACTTCCCATTATCGGGGTGTTTTGGGCAATATTTCGGTTACTGGTTGAAATCGATGATGAATATCAACGGCTTTTATTTGCCAAACAGACGCTGCTGGCAACGGCATTCACGCTGGTGACGGTGACCGTGTGGCAATTTCTTGCCGTGTACGATGTTGTGGCGAGCGGACCGGAATGGATGGGTGCAATCTGGTTTGCGATGCTTGGAGTGGCGGGTCCTTTTGCACGCTGGAAAGCATGAAAAACCAATTGAAAGTCCTGCGCGCCGAACGCGATTGGAACCAGCAAGATCTGGCCGATGCACTTGGCGTATCGCGGCAATCGGTGAACGCCATTGAAACGGGCAAGTACGACCCGTCATTGCCACTGGCGTTCCGGATTGCTGACCTGTTTGCGCTCCCGATTGAAGCGATCTTCCTGCGCGATTAGCCCGGTGTCTTCTCGGCGCGGTACGGCACAAAATCGCCAAGGCTACAAACGCCGCCAGTCATGCCGCTGGTCCGGTCCACCAAGCGAATGATATCACCGCGACATTTCTGGCTGCCAAATTGTTCGGAAACGACGATATCGCTGTCGCGCGCAAGGCCCGGACAAGGCGAACGCAAGTTGTTCTTGTACACAAGGCGGCCAGACACGCGGTAGAGCAAGATATTGTCGCTGACGCGGATCATATTATCGGTTTTGAAATCGCTGATGCAGTTCAATGGCTTCCCGGCGACCTTGCCGCCGATTTCCTTCATCAACACAGCAGATTGTTTTTCAGTCAGTGGCGCGGGCGTGCGGTCCACTTGGCCGCATGCCGCAACAACCGTCAAAGGCACAATAAGGGCAGCCAGTTTGAGGATATGCATCGGTCTATCTCCTGAGTTCACGTCGCGACGTGATAGCCGCCGTATGATGAACGGCAGATTATCATAAAATCGCCGCCGTGTGGCGTTTTTCGCCAGCGATGAGTTCAACAATCACATCGCCGAGATCGATGTCGGGAGTGCTTTCCAGCACCGCCATGGCACGCGCGCCATTTTCCCTTTCGACAATGAGCGTAGCCGGACCGAAACCTTCCTTGCCTGCCGGCCGCACGAAGCTGAGGACGCGGCCCTTACCTTGTGGGGCGTCATCAAGCGCTATCTGGTTCGGCACATAGCCCTTCGCGACATCAC
>JBKBTH010000387.1:0-2007 GCA_046290915.1 Sphingorhabdus sp. | reverse complement strand
CGGCGTGAACGTCAGGTCGACGATGCTGACATTCGGCGTCGGTACGCGAATGGCGGACCCATCCAGCTTACCCTTCAATTCTGGCATCACCTCGCCCACAGCACGGGCAGCGCCGGTAGTTGTGGGGATCATGGACATCGCGGCAGCGCGCGCGCGACGCATGTCTTCATGAATCTGGTCGAGGATTTTCTGGTCGTTGGTATAGCTGTGGATCGTGGTCATCAGTCCACGCTCGATACCGATTGCGTCGTTCAACACCTTTGCGAGTGGCGCAAGGCAATTGGTGGTGCAGCTGGCGTTCGAAACGATAACATCGTCTGACGTCAAGACGTCGTGGTTCACGCCAAACACAACGGTTTTGTCAACATTTTTGCCAGGCGCTGAAATCAAAACGCGTTTCGCACCAGCGGAGAGATGCTTTTCTGCACTTGCGCGGTCGGTAAAGAAACCGGTGCACTCCAAAGCGATATCAACGCCGTTTGCGGCATGCGGCAAATTGGCTGGATCGCGTTCGGCAGTCACGTGGATTCGCTTGCCATTGACGATGATGTCGTTGCCATCGGCTTCAACTGTACCGGGGAAAGGGCCGTGGACGCTGTCACGCTTGAACAACAATGCGTTGGCCTTGGCTGGCGCAAGGTCATTGATCGCGACCAGCTCCAGATCATGATCATCGCGCTCCAAAATAGCGCGTGCAACCAAGCGACCGATGCGGCCAAATCCGTTAATAGCTACTTTAATAGTCATGCGTGCTCCAATCAGCCGAGTTTAGCGACAATTTGCGCGGTTATCTTATCGGCGGTCAGGCCGAAATGGTCATAAAGTGCGTCGATTGGTCCCGATGCTCCAAAGCTATCAATACCAATCTTCAGGCCGTCACCGACATAGCGTTCCCAGCCCATCGTTGTGCCCGCCTCGACAGAGACGCGCAACGTATCAAACGGCAGAACATCGGACTTATACAAAGCCGACTGTGCGTCAAAACGCTCCCAGCTGGGCATCGACACGACATCTGCACCAATGCCCTTTTCTTCAAGCTGCTCTGCGACCGAAACCGCGATAGCCACTTCGGACCCGGTAGCGATCAGCACGACCTTGCGTTCAGCCTTCGCCGCACGAAGCCGATAACCGCCCTTGGCCGACATATTTTCGCTGATGTCCGTGCGCAATTGCGGCAAATTCTGACGCGAAAGGGCCAATACTGATGGTGTATGCGCGCTTTCAATCGCCAGTGCCCAGCATTCGGCGGTCTCAATCGTATCACAAGGGCGATAGACATCGAGGTTTGGAATGAGCCGAAGGGACATGATTTGTTCAATCGGCTGGTGCGTGGGGCCATCTTCACCAACGCCAATGGAATCATGCGTCATGACATAAACAACGCGGGTTTCTTGAAGCGCAGACAACCGAATGGCGGCACGGCAATAGTCCGAGAAAATAAGGAATGTGCCACCGTAAGGAATTATACCGCCATGCAACGCCATACCATTCATTGCAGCGGCCATACCAAATTCACGGATACCGTAATTAACGTATCGACCAGAATAATCGTTTTTATCCAGCGTATTGGTCGATACAGTTCGGGTAAAGTTTGAACCTGTAAGATCAGCCGATCCACCAAGCAATTCCGGTAGTGCGGCCGTGGCTGCCGTCAGCGCAATTTCAGATGCCTTACGCGTCGCGATATCCTGCGGTGCAGCAATCAGGCTTTCCAGATGTGGCTTCAGCCATGCAGAACCGGGTTCCCCCGCCATCGTTTTCGTGAACGTTTCAGCATGATTTGAAGCCGCAAGGCGCTCCGCCCAAGCTACATGAGCCTCCGCCCCCGCTTGACCCGTTGCCCGCCACGCATCCAGAATGTCCGCAGGGATTTTGAATGCTGGATAGGGCCAATTGATTGCGGCCCGGGTAGCGACGATTTCGTCGGCGCCCAATGGGCTACCGTGCGGTGCTTTCGTGCCTTCCTTGTTCGGCGAGCCCTTACCGATAAGCGTGCGGCAAGCGATC
>JBKBTH010000386.1:0-2010 GCA_046290915.1 Sphingorhabdus sp. | reverse complement strand
CGGCGGGTCTAACATGCAGGCAGGCGTATAACGCTCACAACCATCGGCCAGCCAGCCAAGCAGCGTAAGATCGGCCGCAGGGTCATGGTCGAACACCGCAAGTTCGGGCGCGCGCGCGCGCGCATCGGCAAGCGCTGTTCCCGGCGTCAAGCCAAGCGCAAGCGCCGCTGGGTCGCACGCGACCAGCCGCATCGCGCCGCGTTCCTTTTCCACCAGTGCAAAGGGCGTATCAGGCGCGCTGCCGCGATGCCGGACCAGCCTCTGTGTTGGTAACAATGGTAGAAAGACCGCCAGATAGCGGCGCGTCGTAAAAGCTTCGTGTTGCATGATCCCAAGTCACTCTTGCCTCAAAAGGAGCCGTGCCACCGCGATGGCGCAGAAGGCTGATGTCAAAAGTCGGAAGGCCCGGGGCATTCCCGGGTAATGGTGCAGATGGCGCAGAACATATCCGCCAGCGGGTACTGGCCGCGCTTGGCATCGGTACGGCATCCCCGCGCACCAGCAAGGCGAGCACGCCTGTTTCAGCGGCAGCCAGCGCCAACCGCCTGGTCGAGGTCAGATCCACCAACCGGGCATTGCCGTGCGTTTCCAATATGACCGCGCTGGCAGCTTTCGACCGGATGGCATCGGCTGCAGCGCGCAAGGCGTCGCGCAAATCGGCTGCCTGGACCAGCAACATGCGTGCGGGGTTCCCGCCCATCGCGGACAACCCATAAGGATACAGACGACCGGACGTCTGGCGCTCCTTATCCCCTGATATCCAGAAGATACCGGCGTCGCTTTCTGGCAGTCGCCAGGCTAGCAAGAGCGCAAAGGCTGCAGCGGCATGTGAGTCGGCTTTTCCTCCGCCAAAAAATTCATGTAGCCCCGCCTGTTTTATACCGCCGCGCAGCCGTTCGTCGACATAAGGCGCGCCAATGGGCAGTAATGATTGCGAAGCATCTGACTGGTATTGCTTCCACATTCCTTGCACAGATGGAAACGCACCGGCCGATAGAGTCGGCTGTATGTGAGTCGGGTTTTTGTTCATGTTTTGTTCCATACTCCATTTTTCATCGATGTGGAGTCAGCTTTTTTTGTCCTGAAGTGGTTTAAGATAAATATAGACTGGCAACAGGAGGGCCTATGAGCACAGAGATATCGGAAAGCAGCAGCGTCTGGCGGCATGCCAAGGCCAGCCGTGCCCATCCAGTCATTGATGCCGCGCCATATTTCGAAATCATTCAAGCCGCGATGATGAATGCGCAACACCGCATCATGCTCATCGGTTGGGACTTCGATACGCGAATCGACCTCAGCCGAAGCCGCCGGAAAAAAGGCGACCCGCCAAAGCGTTTGGGTGACTTCATCCTTTGGCTCGCCGATCGCACGCCGGGTCTTGAAATCAAATTGCTCAAATGGAATTTCGGCGCACTCAAGATGGTGACACGTGGCTCTACCATGATCGACGTCGCCAAATGGGCAATGCACAAGCAAATCCAGTTCAAGCTCGACAGCGCCCACCCCATCGGGTGCAGCCATCACCAGAAAATCGTCATTATTGACGACAAAATGGCAGCCTGTGGCGGGATTGATATGACTGCTGATCGCTGGGATACGCCAGACCATGTTGACTATGATCCCAAACGCCGACGTCCCAATGGCAAGCTTTACGGGCCATGGCATGACATCACGATGCTCGTGGAGGGCGAGGCCGCCGCAGCGCTTGCAGAACTCAGCCGGGCTCGCTGGAACCTTGCTGGCGGTGATCCACTCGAACCCTGCCCAGCCGATGCGGCGTCGCCATGGCCAGAGTTTTTAGAAGCCGAGTTTCAATATGTGGACATGGGCATCGCGCGCACCCGTGCAGCATATAAGGACGTTGGCGAGATCCGGGAAATAGAGCAGCTGTTTCTGGAACAAATCGCCCGCGCCAAGAAATTCATTTACGCCGAAAATCAATATTTCGCGTCGCCCAAAATCGCCGACGCCATCGCTCGGCGTATGTCCGAGAATGACCCGCCAGAAATC
>JBKBTH010000038.1:0-10328 GCA_046290915.1 Sphingorhabdus sp. | reverse complement strand
GCCAAGCGTGCGCCATTGGAATTGAACCTGCCCGAAAAGCGCATAACGCTTGACGAGCAAGGCCGAGTCACGGGCGTCGCCGAACGTGAGCAGCTTGAGGCGCATCGATTAGTTGAAGACTTCATGATCGCAGCAAATGTGGCTGCGGCAAAGGCGTTGGAAGCGAAGAAATCGTCGCTCATTTACCGCGCGCACGAGCCGCCAAGCCGCGAGAAACTGGTTGCGTTGAAGGAATATCTCAAAACTTTCGATATCGATTTTGCGCTGGGGCAGGTGGTTAAGCCGGAAACCTTCAACGGTATCTTGGCCCAGATCATCGACGAGGAAATTCGGCCACAAATCATGGAAGCGGTTCTCCGCAGCCAGACTCAGGCTTATTACGGTCCAACCAATGTCGGGCATTTCGGCCTGTCACTGGGCAGCTACGCGCATTTTACCTCGCCCATCCGCCGTTATGCAGACCTGATCGTTCACCGCGCCTTGGTGAGTGCCTATGGCCTTGAAATGCCGAAGCCGAAGATCAAGGATGTCGAGCCGATTACAGGCCTGACCGAGGCAGCGATTGTGAGACTGGCGGCGACGGCGGAAGCGATCAGTCGGACTGAGCGCCGCGCGATGGAAGCCGAGCGCGAGACGACAGATCGCTACATCGCGGCCTATCTGTCTGCGCAGGTCGGGCAAATCGTTCAGGCACGCATTACCGGCGTCCAGAATTTCGGCTTTTTTGCAACTGTTGAAGGTATTGGCGGCGATGGCTTAGTCCCAGTCTCAACGCTTGGAAAAGATTATTTCCATTATGACGAGGCGAGTCAAACGCTCATTGGCGAAAAGACACGGCAGGAATATCGCCCAGGCATGCGGCTTGAACTCCGCCTTGCCGAAGCAAACCCCATTTCGGGATCGCTGCGGTTCGAATTGCCCGAAGGCGGCAGCTATTCCCCCGACCGGTTCAAGCATAAGGGCAAGCCAAAGGCGGGAAAATACGACGTCGGCAAACGCGGCCGTCCGGGCAATGTTCGGCATCAGGGTAAGCGGCGCTAGGGCTTGGCACTCGAAAGTTCCGACTACTTTCCGTCACCCTGAACTTGTTTCAGGGTCTTACTTTTCACCGTTGAAGAAAATTAAGATGCTGAAACGAGTTCAGCATGACGCGTTATCTAACTCAATTCATCCAACTGCGCATCGCTCAGCGACCCAGGGATCACCATAACCGGGCAGGGCAGTGTGCCTGCATTAATGCCGGTAAAGTGCGCAATAAGTGGCCCAGGTGCACCTTGGGCGGCAGCACCGAGCACGAGCGCAGCAATACCAGGATGTTCCTCAAGCATGACCTTGACCACATCGATTGCTTCACCGGGCTTAACGGTAATCGCCGGACGAACGCCCATTTCGTCAAAAATCGAACCGGCGGCGGCGGTCACAAGCTGCTCAGCCCGGTCACGCGCCTCTTCTTCCATGGTTGCCTGAACCCCACCCCAGGCGACAAAGTCAGCCTGTTCCACAAGCGCGAGGATGTGCACGGTCCCGCCAGTTTTTGCCGCGCGACGCGACGCAAACCGCAACGCAAGCCGCGCTTCTTCGGTCTCGTCGATGACCACCAGATATGTCCGCATGCACTCCCCCTGGCATGGTCCTTGGCGGCCAGCCTTTATGAATTCGTATAGCCTGCGCGAAAATTGGATGCTTGGCAACCTTATCGCGCTTGACGCTGGGGAAAGCTTGGCTATGCGATTATCGCAAACAGCGACCAAAAAAGGCCAACCTGGATGTCCATCGAACTTAAAATGCCCGCACTTTCCCCGACAATGGAAGAAGGCACGCTTGCCAGATGGCTGGTAAAAGAAGGGGATACGGTTTCATCAGGCGATTTGCTTGCGGAAATTGAAACCGACAAGGCCACGATGGAGTTTGAGGCTATTGACGACGGCGTGATCACGCAATTGCTCGTTGCCGAAGGCACCGACGGCGTGAAGGTTGGTGCGGTAATTGCGATTATTCAGGGGGAAGACGATGATGCGTCGGCTGGACCGAAGGCTGCTGCGCCCACATCGTCAAATCCAGAACCTGCAAAACCAGCTCCGTTCGTGTCGAGCGACGTCGAGACACCCGTAAAGGCAGCGCAAACCGATGGCCCTCTCGACTACGCTCGAGGCGAACGGAAAAAAGAGAGCGGCGACCGCATTATCGCAAGCCCGCTGGCCAAGCGCATCGCAGCCAATTCCGGTGTTGACCTAAATGGCGTCACCGGCACAGGCCCTAACGGCCGTATTGTTAAGGCAGACGTTGAAGCGCTCTCCGGCGAAGGACGGAGCCTAGCTGCATCGCCCGCCGAAGATTCCGGCCTTCGCAGGGAAGCACCAGTTGCGATTTCGGCCCCCATCGACACCGACATCCCGCACGAAGTCGTCAAGCTCAGCAACATGCGTAAGACTATTGCGCGCCGCCTAACCGAGTCCAAGCAGACCGTTCCGCATATCTACCTGACCGTCGACGTGCGGCTTGATGCGTTGCTGAAGCTTCGTGGCGAGCTCAACGCATCGCTTGAGGTGCGCGGCGTCAAGCTTTCGGTCAACGACATGCTTATCAAAGCGCTGGGTCTCGCGCTCATTCAGGTGCCCAAATGCAATGTCAGCTTTGCCGGCGACAATATGCTGCAATATAGCCGCGCCGACATTAGCGTCGCGGTGTCGGTCCCAACTGGCCTCATCACGCCAATCGTCACCGATGCCGCGAACAAATCGCTGTCCAAAATCTCGACCGAGATCGCCGAGCTTGCGGCCCGTGCCAAGGATGGCAAGTTGCAACCCCATGAATATCAGGGCGGCACCGCGTCGATCTCTAACATGGGTATGATGGGTATCAAGCAGTTCGACGCCGTCATCAACCCGCCACAGGCCATGATCATGGCGATCGGCGCTGGCGAAAAGCGGCCCTATATCGTCGATGACGCACTCGCCATTGCAACGGTTATGTCGGCCACCGGAAGCTTTGACCACCGCGCTATCGACGGCGCGGACGGCGCGATGCTGATGAAGGTGTTCAAGGAACTGGTGGAGAAGCCGCTGGGATTGGTGGCTTGAGCGTGGAGAACCGGCCTGCTCTTATTGCCAAGATTGTCGGATACTCGTTTCTCATAACATTTCTCTTTTGTACCATTGCTTCAGCGGCACAGGGTTTGTTTCGATCAGGCGACGGTGAAGGGTGGTACATCCTCATATATGTTTTTTGGGGCGGTCCGATGTGGCTAGCACTCTCCATAGTTGGAGCAATTGTTAACTGGAAGCGTATCATTTGAACTTAAAACCCCTTGCCAGCCGCCTTTGCATAGGGGGACCGGAGCTAAAAGGAACACCTTGTGCCTGAAAATTACGATTTAATTGTCCTCGGCTCCGGCCCCGGTGGCTATGTTGCCGCCATCCGTGCCGCGCAGCTTGGGCTGAAAACCGCGATTGTCGAGCGGGAGAATCTTGGGGGCATTTGCCTTAACTGGGGCTGCATCCCGACCAAGGCGTTGCTGCGGTCGGCGGAAATCTTCCATTATATGCAGCATGCGGGCGATTATGGCCTGACGGCTGCGAATATCAGCGCGGATATCGACGCGGTGGTGAAGCGGTCGCGCGGTGTCGCCAAGCAGCTTAATCAGGGCGTCACGCATCTGATGAAGAAGAACAAGATCACCGTTCATATGGGCGATGGCAAGCTGGTCGCCGCGAACAAGCTGACCGTTACCAAGGACGGCAAGAGCGAAGAGCTGACCGCGAAGAACATCATCCTCGCGACCGGCGCGCGTGCCCGCGACCTGCCGTTTGCGCCTGCCGATGGCAAGCGCATCTGGACGTACCGCCATGCGATGGTGCCGCCCGAAATGCCGGAGAAGCTACTGGTCATCGGATCTGGCGCAATCGGCATCGAATTTGCCAGCTTCTACAATGACATGGGCGCTGAGGTGACGGTCGTTGAAATGCTCGACCGCATTGTTCCTGTTGAAGACGCCGATGTCTCAACTTTCCTTGAGAAGGCACTGAAAAAGCAGGGTATGACAATCATCACCGGCGCAGGCGTCGAGGAACTCAAGGCCACGGCAACCGGCGTCTCCGCGAAGATCAAGGGCAAGGACGGTAAGGTTGTTGCGTCAGAATTCTCGCATTGCATCGTCGCCATCGGTATTGTCCCTAACACCGAGAATATCGGGCTTGAGGCGCTCGGCGTCGAAATGGATCGCGGATTCCTGAAAACTGATACGATGTGCCGCACCAACGTCCCCGGCCTCTGGGCCATCGGCGACATCACCGCGCCGCCGTGGTTGGCCCACAAGGCGAGCCATGAGGGCGTGATCGCCGCCGAAGCCATCGCTGGCGGCCATCCGCACGCGATGGACCCGCTCAACATCCCCGGCTGCACCTATTGCCACCCTCAAGTCGCCAGCGTCGGCATGACTGAAGCCAAAGCCAAAGAGGCAGGCTATGACGTCAAGGTTGGGAATTTCCCGTTCCTGGGCAATGGCAAAGCCATCGCGCTTGGTGAGGCGGAAGGCTTCATCAAGACCGTGTTTGACGCCAAAACCGGCGAATTGCTCGGCGCACACATGGTCGGCGCTGAAGTCACCGAGCTGATCCAAGGCTACACCATCGGCAAAACCGCTGAGTTGGTCGAGGCAGACTTCATGCACACCGTCTTCCCGCATCCGACGCTCAGCGAAATGATGCACGAAAGCGTTTTGGGTGCGTATGGTAAGATGTTGCACATGTGATGGGGGCGTAGGCGCGTCCACAAAGGTTTTGTCATTCCCGCGAACGCGGGAATCCATGATCGTACTTATCGCGAACGGCTATTTCGTTTTGCTTATGGCGGGACCAGCCCATGGATCACCCCATTCGCGAGGATGACAAAAAATTGGGTAGTTTAAAATTGCCACTTCGCCTCTTGCTTGCTGGCCTTGTCCTTTTCACGCTCGTCATCGCCTTGGGCTATGCCGTCACTGCTGGCTATTTCCGGGCATTTGACTACACCGTCTCTCACGCGCTTAATATGCAGCGCGGCGTGTCGCCCGATTGGCTGATCCTGCTTATGCAAGGCATCAGTTGGATTGGCGGCGGACTTCAGCGCTATATCATCGTAATGATTCTAACCGTGGCTTTGTGGCGCTGGTGGGGTTGGGGGGCCGCGCTGGCTATGGGCCTGACCACGCTGATTTCGGCCTTTACGTCTGACGTCATGAAGCATTTTTTTGCGCGCGTCCGCCCGGATTTGGTTACGCAGCTTGATCCCATCAGCAGCCCGGCCTTCCCAAGCGGACATTCCAACAATGCCGCCGTGGTCTATATTCTTTTCATAATGCTAGTGCCGCAAGCCCGCCATCCGCTATGGCAATTGGCGGCCGCGATCATGATCTTACTGACCGGAATTTCGCGGATCATGCTTGGCGTCCATTGGCCGACAGACGTACTCGGAGGATGGATGCTTGGCACGTCATTCGCTCTGATGGCTGGCGCAGTCATCGCCTATCGCCAGCATCAGGGAGACGGCAAGTTTCCCTCAATTCTCGCACCGTAATTTTGCGATTGCGCTTTTTGCTGTCCACCGCGCGTGGAATTTGTCATCACACCGAAAATTGAAATATATTGGGAATGAGAACCATGCATTTGACCGTGAACTTTGCTAAAAATTTGAAAGCCTTGGCACTGATAAGTACCACGTTTTGTGGAGTGTCAGCTAGCGCGCAAAACACGGTCATCACCGCAGACAAGATGATCGATGTACTCACGGGCAAAAGCGTTGATTATCCTGCCGTGTTTGTCGGGTCCGATGGTCGGATTACCAGTGTAGCTGACGCACGCACCGTTAAATGGGGCAGCGATGTCAAGCACATCGACCTTAGCGGCAAAACCATATTGCCTGGCCTGATCGACATGCACGTCCATCTCGATGGCCCGGCGGATATTGGCGGCTATCGCGGTTTAGAATTTACCGACAGCTTTTGGGGCATGACTGCCGTTGGGAGCGCTCAAGCGATGCTCAAAGCCGGATTTACAACGGTTCGCAACGTCGGGTCGGATAATCGCAACGATATTGGCCTGAAGCAAGCGATTGAGAATGGCTATGCCGTCGGGCCACGCATTGTCCCAGCGGGCTATTCAATCGGCGCAACCGGCGGCCGTATATTGGCGAACCTGACGCGTGAAATGCAGCGGCGTGATGTGCGTTATGGTTTGGAAACCATGTGCATCGGCGGTGGGCAGGGCATAGCGGCGGTGTTTGAGCGCGCATGAGTTTTGACGCCGCATTAACGGCTGCCCAAGGCTATCGCGATGCGGCGAAGGCGGCGCTGGCCGCCCGGCTGAAAGAGCGGTCCATCGACGCCGATCAACGTGCCGCCCACGGCTTTTCGTGGATCGCGACCAGCGTTGCAGGGCTTGAAGCAGTTGCCGACTGGCTCCGCCTCAACAACGGCGGAACCGGGATTGACCGGCAGATTGCGACGCTGATTTTCGCGGAAACCATTGGCCAACTGACGGGCGGCTTGCCGATGGGGCAGAATGAAATATTTCGTCCCCGTGATCTTGGAATCTCGAGAGCGGCCCATTTGCTTTCAGAAAGTTACGATACTTTTTTAGGCCAAGATCTCGCTGCGCTGCGGTCTGAAGTAGCGCAAGCGATGGCGTCCGGGGAAATGCCAAGCGAAAGCTTTCAGGATGCCGAACTTGATGCCATCCGCGATCAATATCGCAGGTTTACCTCCAGCGAGATATTGCCGCATGCGCATGGGTGGCATCTTGCCAATGACCTGATCCCCGATGAAACTATTTCGGCGATGGCGGCGCTTGGCACTTTTGGCGTCTGCATTCCTGCCGAATATGGCGGGCTTGGCTTATCCAAGCTGGTTATGTGCGTGATAACCGAAGAGCTGTCGCGCGGCTGGATTGGTGCTGGATCGCTTAGCACACGGTCTGAAATCGCGGGTGAGCTGATTTCCATGAGCGGCACAGAAGCGCAAAAGGCGCACTGGTTGCCGAAGATCGCCAGCGGTGAAATTTTGCCGACGGCGGTGTTCACTGAACCCGATACAGGCTCTGACCTTGGCGCGCTGCAAACGCGCGCGCGCTTGTCGAACGAAGGCTGGACTGTAAATGGCGCTAAGACATGGATTACCCATGGCAGCCGTTCCGACTTGATGACGATGCTGGTCCGAACTGTGCCCGATGCCAAAGGCTATGCTGGCCTCTCTATGCTGCTGGTTCCAAAGCCGCGCGGAACCGACGGCGACCCGTTCCCCGCAACGGGTATGACCGGCAGCGAGATTGAAGTGCTTGGCTATCGCGGAATGCGCGAATATGCGCTGCAGTTCGACGGCATGGCTGCCCCTGCCGACGCTCTGCTTGGCGGTGAAGAGGGGCAGGGGTTCAAACAACTGATGCGCACGTTTGAAGGCGCACGTATCCAGACTGCGGCGCGCGCCGTGGGCGTTGCCAAACGCGCGCTCGAGCTTGGACTGGACTATGCGGTCAGCCGCAAACAGTTTGGAAAGGCCATAATACACTTCCCTCGTGTGGCCGATAAATTGGCCATGAGCCTTGCCGACTTTGTGATGACGCGTGAACTGACCTATGCCGCTGCCCGAGCCAAAGATTCCGGCAAACGCTGCGACATTGAGGCGGGCATGGCGAAGCTGCTGGCGGCACGCGCGGCATGGAGCAACGCGGATGCCAGCTTACAAATCCATGGCGGCAATGGTTATGCGCTGGAATATGAAATCAGCCGTGTTTTGTGTGATGCGCGGATCTTGAACATCTTTGAAGGGGCTGCCGAAATTCAGGCACAGGTCATCGCCAAGGGCCTTGTCGGAGGCCGCAAATAATGGGGGCATGGGATGCCTGGATTGGTCGCGAGGAAGTCCGGACGGACCGGATAGATGCTGGTTTCGTCTCGCGCTGGCTCGCGACATTTGACCGGGATGCGCCCGAAGATGGGCATGTCCCGCAGGGTTTTCATTGGTGCCTTTGCTTGCCCGATGCCGCGACAGGTCAACTTGGGAACGATGGTCATCCGTTGCGGCTTGATGGCCCTGAAAGCTTCCTGCCGCCACTGCCGCTGCCACGCCGCATGTGGGCATCGAGCAAGGTTGAGTTCCTCACGCCATTAAAACTTGGCGACGCTGTCACGCGGACGTCGCGTGTCCTGTCAATCACCGAGAAAACGGGCGGCTCGGGCCAGCTGGTTTTCGTCGATGTGGCGCATGATATTGCGGGGGACGCAGGCATTGCCATTCGTGAGGTCCAGAGCATCGTATATCGCGACGCTGCCGCTCCAGACCCACCTTTATCGCCTCCGGCAGCTGGCAACGGTCGTTTCGACGTAACATGCTGGAGCAGCCACCGGATGCTTATGCCAAGTGCGGCATTGCTGTTCCGCTACTCTGCGCTGACTTTCAACAGCCACCGAATCCATTATGACCTGCCCTATGCGCAGGGCGAAGAGCGATATCGCGGCCTTGTCGTCCATGGTCCGCTTACTGCCACCTTGTTACTTGATCTCGCGCGCCGCGAATTTGGCGACAACGCGCTTACGAACTTCAATTATCGCGGCCTTTCGCCTGCAATATGCGGGGAGTCTTTGCATCTGGTGATGCGACGAACAGACACGGAAATCGAACTTGCCGCTTTTGCCAGTGACGGGCGGCAAGTGACGGCAGCAACGGCCATGAGGAAAGATTGAGATGACTGAACGCGATGACATTGGTGAAATCCGCCGTGCGGTGCAGGCATTGTGTGCAGAGTTTCCGGGCGAATATTGGCGCGCGAAAGATAGCGAGCGGGCTTATCCTGGTGAGTTTGTAGACGCGCTGACCAAGGCGGGGTTTCTCGCGGCACTCATTCCGGAAAGTTATGGCGGGTCGGGGTTGAACCTGGATGCAGCCGCGGTAATTATGGAAGAAATTCAAGCAGCTGGCTGTAATGGCGCTTCGGCTCATGCGCAGATGTACATTATGAACACGCTGCTGAAATATGGCAGCGAAGAACAGAAACAGGAATATCTGCCGCGTATTGCCACTGGTGAACTTCGGTTGCAGGCCTTTGGCGTTTCGGAACCAACCAGCGGTACAGATACGCTGTCCTTGCGCACGGTCGCGGTGCGGGATGGCGACGAATATGTCATCAACGGTCAGAAAATCTGGACAAGCCGCGCGGAATATTCTGACCTGATGATGTTACTCGCGCGGACGACGCCGCGCGAAGAGGTCGCGAGCAAGACCGAGGGGCTGTCGATATTCCTCGTCGATATGCGCAAAGTCGTTGGCCCAAAATCCGAAGCGGGTGGGGGCATGACGATCAAACCCATTCGGACGATGATGAACCACTCAACGACCGAGGTGTTCTTCGACGATATGCGGATACCAGCTTCGGCCCTCGTCGGCGAGGAAGGCAAAGGCTTCCGCTATATCCTTTCGGGCATGAATGCCGAACGCATATTGATCGCAGCCGAGTGCATTGGCGATGCCAAATGGTTCATCAAAAAGGCGAGCGATTATGCAAAGGAGCGCAATGTCTTTGGTCGTGCCATTGGCCAGAACCAGGGTGTGCAGTTCCCCATCGCGCGTTGCTATGCGCAGATGTGTGCCGCCGAGTTAATGGTGCACCATGCAGCGCAGGTCTTTGATGCTGGTGGTAATCCGGGGGCAGAGGCCAATATGGCAAAAATGCTCGCCTCCGAAGCCAGTTGGGCAGCCGCCGATATGTGCGTGCAAACGCATGGCGGATTTGGCTTTGCCGAGGAATATGATGTCGAGCGCAAATTCCGTGAGGCGCGCCTTTACACTGTCGCTCCGATCAGCACCAACCTGATCCTGAGCTATCTTGCCGAACATGTTCTCGGGCTTCCCCGCAGTTATTGATAGGATATCGTTGATGAATTTCGAACTCGCCGAAGAACATCGGATGCTGAAAGATCTGGTCCGCAAATTCGTGGACGCCCAACTGGTGCCGCTCGAAGGCGCAGTTTTGGCGCGGGATACTGCAGGAAAAGGCAGCTATCTGACCAAGGATGAACAGGCCAAGGTTGATGTGGTCTCCAAAGACCTTGGTCTATGGGGGCTCGACGCGCCAGAAGAAGTAGGCGGAATGAACTTGCCGATGGTGGCCATGGTGGGTGTGGGAGAGGAACTGGGCCGCACCGCGACGCCTTATACCCTGCCACCTGATTCCCCCAATTTGCGGATGATGATGGCGGCTGCAGATGAAAAACAGCGAGAGCATTATCTCGCGCCTTACGTCCGCGGCGAAACCGTTTCTGCTATCGGTATTTCGGAACCGGGGGCGGGCGCCGATCCGCAA